>VGKO01000019.1 GCA_016867035.1 Candidatus Pacearchaeota archaeon | reverse complement strand
ATACCTGAAGTAGCAAGAATAACACAAGGCCCGCCTTCTATTACTAATTTACGTTCTTGTGGACTTCCTACTCTCTTAAAGGTTTCAGAAGCAAAAGGGTTTTCTCCTTGGAAAATTTGTTGTCTTAAACTCGAGTTTAAAAAATCAGGATAAGCAGTATGGATTGCATTAATATCCCAAATCATTCCATCAATGTAAATTGGAACTTTAGGCAATAATCCTTTTTGCATTGCATCTTCTAGAACAAGCATGGTTTCCTGGGCTCTTCCTGAACCTAATTCTGGAATTAACACTTTACCTTTTCTTTCTATTACTTCTTTTATTTTATCTATTAATTGTTTTTCAACATCTTCGCGCATTGGTAAAACATTTTCTTTTGCCCCATAAGTTGATTCCATCATAACTGTTTCAAGTCTTGGGAAAATCGAGTTAGCTGGATTTAATAGCCTGGTTTTAGCAAACTTAAAATCTCCTGTGTAAAGAAAATTATGCAAGCCATTTCCAATATTAATATGAACCATGGCGCTTCCGAGAATATGCCCGGAGTTATACAAGGTAATTCTAATATCGGGAGCAATATCTGAAACTTCATTAAAATTTAAGCAAATAGTATGTTTAACCATTTCTTTAATATCGGTTGAAGAGAATAATGGCTTTTCAGCTTGTTTATAGGCTACACCGATAAAATCTAGAGCTAGTAGGGCTGCGGTATCTCTGCTAGGAGCAGTAGTGTAAACAGGGCCACGATAACCCATTTTAAATAAGTAAGGAATGAGTGCTGAATGGTCATTGTGAGCGTGACTTAAAATAATAGCATCTACTTCATCTATTTTAAATTCTGGAACATCCAGATAAGGAAAGCGTTCTTCGGTTTCAGTTATAGCAGGATTAATACCACAGTCTAAAAGAATTTTGGTTTGAGGTGTTTGTAATAATATGCAGGATCTTCCTACTTGTCTTCCTCCTCCTAAAAATGTAACTCTAACCCATTCTTCTATTTTTTCAGGATTCCATTCTGTATATATTTTTTTACCTATATCATTTAAGAATTTTTTTCGAGTATTGCTGTTTTCATATAAAACTGCTCGGATATTTTCAGTAATTTTGCTATCAATCGCTGGCGATCTTTGAACAATAGGTATCCAGAAAGTTTTTTGTTTTATTTCTCTTAATAAACTTCCATCCTTGCCTATAACTAAGCCTGGTTTTTTCGATTCAATTACAACTATGCTTCTTTGAGTATCAAATAGGATTTGAGTTAATTCGGCTTCTTCTGGAATAACTTCGCGGATTATTTTTTCAGTTTTTTCTTGAGACTCGAGTAGCTTGGTTTCCGCTCTTAATTCTACTCGCTTTTTAATTTTATTTACTATTTCTTTTATTTGAGGTTCTCCTTCTAGGAAAAAGTTAGGACTATCTGTGTAAAGAACAATATTAGCTCCTTCAAAATTAGCACTACTTACTACGCCTTTTTAAGTCCTTTTGTACATCCTTCAATATATCTGCCATTTTTAATAAATAATTTTAAATTAATGTGATTGTGAATTAACTTTTAAGGTCTTATAATTTCTTAACTAATTATTTTAGCTCTGAAATTAATTCTTTTTCTACTACTTTGTTTATTCCGTCTTTGGTAATTGCGAATATATCCATACCATAACCGCTTCCTATATCTCTTTGGGTAGATGCCTTTAGGGCTTCTATTGCCAATTCTGCTCCTTCTTTCACTGTTAGGTTTTTAGTGTATTGTCGTTCTAGTAATCCCAGCATATAAGGCATACCGCTTCCAAAATTTGCATCATAATCTTCTACTTTTATTATGCTTCCTGCAGGTTCGATGCTGTATAATTCAAAAGTATTATTTTCGTTAAAGCCCGCTAGTAAGAATCCTGCTTGTTGTGGTATCATGGAAGGCTGTCTTATCCCAGAATAATTCATATTCATTAATAAGCTTGCAGCTTCTTTTACAGAGGGTCTTTGTTTAGTTCTTAATTCTTTTAATCTTAGTTCTGCTCCTAAAACCCTTGGTACTCTTTGAATATCTGCAGCTATTCCACAACCGGCAACAACTAAATAATCATTAACCGGCCATACTTTTTTCTCTCGCTTGCTCATAACAATGTTCCCTGCTGTTACTTGTCTATCAGCAGCCATAACTATGCCGTCTTTGCAAACTATACCAAGGATACTTGTTCCTGTTTTTAATATATTTTTTTTAATATCGTCTTCCATTTTATTTTTTATATTATTTTGTGATTTGTGTTTTATTATGCTTATTGAGCAGTGTTTTAGTTTATTCTTATTTAGGGAATATACTAGAAGTATATATCTTAAAACATCCTCACAATTCTAATATCTATATATCGCGGGGATTTATAAAGTTTGCGGATTGACTTGTACTGGGCAAGTTGTTCTAAATCGATTGTTATATTTTCCCGCTCTTCTTTGTAATCTTTCGGCTTTAGTTCTAAGACGATTTGCATACCAAGCCATCAAAGGTCTTTCATCATCGCCCATTCTTTCATCAATTTTTTCTGCTTTTCTTCTAAGATTTTCTGCTTTATCTTCTAAAAATAAGTAATGAGTTCTTGTTCTTGGTGTTTCTGTATCACCAAGAGTATAATCTACTCTCTCGCCGGCTTGATAACCTAAGCCACCACACCAAGCACTTGCCAATGCAGTTATAGGCAATCCACAAAAATAAATAACTGTTCCATTTATTGCACCCAAAATAGGGCTTTCTCCTCCTTCTGAGAATAAAAAAGAAAGTCCAACAAGTGGGGCTAAGATTCCTGCTGTAGCTCCAACTCTTCTAAAATTGATGTTTGCTGTTAATAAATCCCCCAGACCCCCTGTCATAGGTACAAAAAACTTTCTATTGCCCCATTCTCTTACATTCTCGTTAAGTTTTTGTCTTAATTGTTTCATTGTCATAATTTAAGAATAAACTTGATATTTATAAATCTTTCTAATTTGTTGCTACTTAAAAGTTAATAAAGTTTACTCTTTTACAATCTGAGTAACTCCTTCAGTTTTCTTGAAACGAATGATGTTATCGACAAAACCTTCTACTTTCTGCTCGTGGCTAACTATGATTAATTGCTTGACTTTAAGTTGCATTAAGATATCACGGATTTTATCAAGTTGAGCTTCTGAGAAGCCATCAGTAGGTTCGTCAAGAATAACTAAATCCCTAGTTTTAATCGTGCTTAAGATAGAATTAATAACTTGGTTTAGAGCAAGCCGGTATGCGAGGGCTACTGCTGTTCTTTCTCCTCCGGATAAATAGGAATAATCGAGTTCATAATCTTGTTGTTGTATTATTGGCGAGAAACTTTCATCTAGTTTAACACTTAAGGTATCTGGAACAAGTATAGAGAACCAATTGGAGAATAATTCTGAGAATTCTTCTCTAAGTTTAAGCATAACATTTTTTTCAGTGTATAAAACTAGTTCAATAAACTTGCCGTTAAGCCAGAACTCTAGCTCTTTGAAATAGTTTAATTTTAAGGTTAGTTCTTCAATTCTTTTTATTTCTGCTTCAATCTCTTTTATTTGGGTTGTCAAGAATTCTATTCCTCTATTGGTTTCGGCTTTTTTTATTAAAACTTGTCTTTCTTTAGTTTGAATATCCAAGAAATCCCTGTTTTTTAATTGAAAACTTCTCTCATAGGCTTCATACTCCTTCATTGTTTTTTCTAACTCTTGCATATGGCTTTTTATAAGTTCAATATCGCCAAGTATGGTTAATTTTTGTTTCTCTAGTATTTGCATGCGCTTTTCTTTTTCATTTAAGTTCTCAAGTCTTATTTTCATTATTTGCATTTCAGAAAGAGAATTCTTTAGGGTATCAATTTGTCTTTTTGTTTGTTCCAGCTTGATGGTTAGTTCTTGCTTATCTTTTTTAAGCTTTTGAGTTTCATTTTCTATTTTATTGTATTCATCTCGAGCTTTCACTACAATATTTTGTTTATATTCTTCGGCTACACATTGTAAGCAAGTTGGGCATTTCTCTAGTCCGGATATTTTTTCTATTAGAATTTTTAATTCCTTAAGCCTGGATTCATTGTTTTGAATATTTGTTACAGTAACTATATATTGGTCATTCATATCTTTTTGGATTTGCTCTTGAGATCTTACTCGGGTTTTAAATATTTCAACTTCTTCTTCTTTGTACTTTATTTGTTCCTTGTTTTTTATTTGCTCTTTTATTGAAGATATTTCTTTATCAAAATTGTAAGTTGTGAGTTGTGTCTTTCTTATTGGCAAGAGTTAGCTCGGATTTTTCAAATTCGTTTTGGAGTTTAAGTTTTTCATCAATTCTCTTTTTTAATTCTTGCATTTCGCGTTCTTTTTCTTGCTTTAGTTTTTGAACTTCAAGTATCTCATATTCGATTTCTATCAACTTGGTTTGCTCATTTTTTAGAAGCTGATTTTTATCTCCAAGCAATTGTTTTTTTACTTCTATATTGCCTATTTCCCCTTCTTTAAGTTTTATTTCTTGCCTTAGTTTGGTTGTTAAAACATCAATGTTTTCTTCTATTCTTTTATATTTATCAATTCCGAAAACATGTCTTAGTGTATTTAGCCTAGTATCATTAGATTCTTGGATAATTTGTTTCATTTCTTCTTGAGGGGTATAAACTGTAAATTTGTAGAGGTCATTGGTTTTCTTTGCAAACTCTTGTGGGTAATTTAAGAGTGCGAGGATTTTATTTTTTATTTCAGTTACGCTTCCTTCAAATCTATCATTGTTAATTGTTATAGCACAATCGGTTTGGCTTACGGATTTTCCTGATTTTTTCAAACCTCTTTCTATAATAACTTTGTCTTCGCCAACCATTAATTCTAAATTAACTTCTGCCTCGCTTTCATTGTTTCTTAAAATAGAATTTCCTTTTTGACTTGGTTGAAGTCCGAATAAAGCGAATTCAATCGCAAGCAATACCGAGGTTTTTCCTGAGCCAATATCGCCCATAAGCAAGGTTGAGCCTTCTGGGAAAACTATCTCGCCTTCTTTATAACTGCGGATGTTCTTTATTTTGATACTTTTTATTAGCATAATAAAAACCTCCAGCGGGTTTCTATGCATCCAGCAACCCAGACACCTTGCAGGTTTCTCTTACTTCCGCTAAAACTTCCAGGGCTTATGAATTCCGCAACCATTTTATTATCCATTTTTTAGTTCGCCTTCAAGTCAAGACCTAAAATTTTATTTAAATCCGCTAATAAGCGGGTTTCATAGATGACTGATTTTTCATCCTCCTGTTTTTGTAAATCGAGAGAATGCATTAATGGAACTATGAGGTTGTTAAATTTATCTGGATTGTCCTTCAGATATTCTTGAACTAAAATATCTTCTACTTTATTCATTTCGCTTGCTGGAATTTTTACTTCAATTTCTTCTTCTTTTGAGATTAACTTGTTTGTATTCTTTAGAAAACTATATACTCCCTTCTCTGTTAAAAAATCAGTTATTCTTTTATAATCAATATCTGCATTTGTTCCTTGGCTAATTGTTCCAAAAACTCTTAAGAGGACAATTTTATCGTGTAAATTATGTTTATTTAACTCGTTGATTATTTTTTCTGTAGCAGTCAGAGCGTTTTGGATTTCAATTTATATTAAAACAAACAACATCTTTTATTCTAATTTCATGTTTTTTTATGTCCCAGAAACCCTCTACGCGATTAAGATAATATCGCCCGTAACATAAATCCTCAAGTTCTTGGAAGCTATTAGGATAGATTGGGCCAGAGTAAATAACTGGCTTATCATTATTTTTAATCTCAAAATTTATATGTAAATGTCCTAGTGCATAATAATCTGCTCTCGGCATTCTCTTTATACTTATGGAGTCTATGGGTAGGCTTCCTATTGCTTCTGTTAAAGTTGTATGTAACATTAATATTCTAAAATTGCTGTTTTCTTTTGGGACAATTATTTTTTTTAAATCCTCTAGCTCGAGTCCGGATTTTTTTCCAGGATAACCAAAGATTTCAAAGTTCTGGGGTATTTAGAAGCTTTAAGATAGATTCCCTCTGGTTTTTCTTCGTATTTGCAAATTTCGCAAAAACCTCCTTTTTCTAAAACATCGAGAAAAGTTTTCCCTGAAACACTATAGTCATGCGAGCCCGCTATCATGAAAACTTTGATACCTGATTCTTTTATCTTTCTAAAAACCGCGAAAGTCCTTTTTAGAATTTCGATTGGCGGATAAGCTGAATCAAATAAATCTCCTGCTATTAAAATAAAGTCCACTTGCTCCTTTACTATTTCTTCAATAGCGCGCTCAAAGCTCTGAAAATTAACTTCTTGTAGCTCGGGCTGTCTCCATCCCCCAAGGTGACAGTCTCCTAGATGTGCGAATTTCATACTTTTCCTCCTTATTTCCAAATACCTCTATGGTTTCTCTTTTTTAATTCCATATAAATTTGCCAGTTTGGTAATATTTAAAGATAGTTGTGATAAAGGAGACAGTAAAATAAACGCGAGTACTTATCTTTTTAAATACACAAATAATCTAATAATATGTCTATAACTTTTAGAAAAGCAGAATTAAAGGATATAACCCAAATTTTAGACTTAAATAATAAAGAATCTTTATGGGTTGGTAAGAAAACTTATGATTTTTTTAAAAGGTATTTGGAATTACCTAATTTTTTAGTAGCTTTGGAATCTGAGGTAATTGTTGGTTTTATTATGGTAATGTCTCAAGATTCAGATTATGACAGTCTTAATTTCTTATGGTTTAAGCAGAAATATCCTTCTTTTTTATACATTGACAGGGTTGTAGTTTCAGCTAATTTTAGACGAAAGGGTATTGCCTCTCAATTTTATAAACAATTATTGTCTAAACGTAATGGTGTGCCTTTAGTTTGTGAAGTTAGTATAAATCCAGAAAATACTGAATCTATTTATTTTCATAATAAAATGGGTTTTATTGAAAAGGGGCAATTTTCTTCAGATGGAAAAAAAATTTGTAGAATGTATTTTCTCAAATAGGTCTTTTTAGTTCAATCTAAACTCATAGACAAAGAGCTTTTCGAAGAAAAGGTTTTGCTCGGCAAGCTTTTTTGCTTTATAGCCGAGGGTTTTTGCTTGTTCTAAAATTGTGCTTGGCTTGCTAAGGTTGGAGAATAAAAGCAAGATAGAACCTTGTTTTGCTAGTCGAGGTTTGGCTTGCTTGAGAAACTCAAGTATTAATTCATAACCTTGCTTGCCTGCGGTTGTTGCTAGTTTGCTGTCTTTTGGTTCTTGCTTATCCTCTGGCAAATAAGGGGCGTTGAAAATTATTAAGTCGAATTTATCTGATTTTTTGTTTAGGTTTGAAAATAAATTGCTTTTTATTGCCTTTAATCCTTGGTTTTCAAGATATTTTATTGCTTCTGGATTAATATCTGCACAAAAGACTTGATTGTTGTTTATTCCTGAATTAATTACTGCTTTTGCTTGAATTCCAGAACCAGAACCCATATCTAATACCTTTATCTCTTGTTTTTCTTTTTTATTTAATTTTTTAATATAATTCTTTACTTCTTTTTCAAGTAACCAAGAATCTTCTGCAGGAGAGTATATCATCTTAAAATTATTAATTATTGGTTATTAAACCTTGGGGAAAAACATGTCTAGAATCTCTTTTCCAAAGAAAATGAAACTGGTTGTGCCTATTAAGATAATTATTAAAAGAATAATTAAAATCCACAATGCCTTGGGCATTTTCTTTTTTGGTTTAGAGTCATCTAAAAATCCAGTATTGTTTTGGGTTTGGAGATTTTGATTTGCTTGAACTTGTTGGTTTTCCTTTTTAATTTCCTGTTTCTGTTGTAAAGGCATAGTTTTAATTTGCTCGGGCTGTTCTTGAATTTCTTGTTCTTGCTCGGGCAGATGGTGTAAAATACTTGTGTTCATTTCTCTTGCTACTTGATTAACTTCTGTTGCATTATAGCCTGCTGTTATTAAACTTTGAATAGCTCTTTCGATAGGTTGTCCTCTTTCTAAAGCGTTTCTCAATCCTGTTATAATTTCTTCTCTTGCCATGTTATATCTCTAGCATCCCTCCATCAGACATTAAATGTACGGTTTTATCTTTTTTATAGCCTAGCTCTGTGCAAAGTTCTACCATGGGCTCGAGTTTTTTATGGTCTCCGTGTGCTGGAAGAACATGTTCTGCATGCATCATATTAATGAAATCTCTTAAGTCCTCGCGACCCGGGTGTCCCGAGACATGAACATTATTGAAAATCCTTACTCCTTTCTTTTTTAGATGTTCATCCATATTTTTTCGGTTGTTTATATTAGCTTCAGCAGGAATAATAGAAGAAGAAAATATTACATGGTCTTGAGGATTAAACGAGTAGGGTAGTTGCCCTTTAGATAATCTGTCTAAAATACTTCCTGGTTCGCCTTGATGTCCTGTTGAAACAATTACATATTTATCTCGGTCTTTGCTGACTCTTTTTAATGTTTTTTGAACTTGATTTTTGTATCTTGCAATGATTATTTCTTTTGCAAACGGGCATAATTTGGAATTTATTGCTGCTCCAACATATTTGTTTAAGCTTCTGCCTAAGAATACTGGTTTTCTATTAAGCTTTTTACTGAAATCAACTATGCTTTTAAGTCGTGCAATATGACTTGAAAAAGTTGTAACTAGTATGCCTGCTTTATCATTGCTAGTACCTAACATAACATCTTCTAATAGTCCTCGGGCTATTTTTTCACTTGGAGTTTTTCTTTCATCAGAGCTATAAAGCGAATCAACTACTATTGCTTTAACGCCTTCTTTAGCTATTTTTTTAAGCAAATCATAATTTGGCTCTTTTCCTAAAATTGGATCATTATCAAATTTAAAGTCATTACAATATAGAAAAACTCCTTCATCAGTATGCAAGGCAATCATAGATGTTTGTAATGTAGAGTGAGTTATGTTTACAAATTCAACTCTATATTTTTTATTTTTTCCTTGCACATAATAACTTGAGTTTGGTTGAATTGCTACTAAACGATTATTCAACGGAAGCTTATTATCAAAATAAAGACTTTTTAGAACTTCAATTGTGAATTGGGTGCTAATAATATCTGCCTTATATCTTTGAGCTACATAGGGCAAGGCTCCAATATGATCTAAGTGTGCATGGCTTAACAAAATTGCTCTAACCTTATTTCTTATACCTTTACTATCGAGAATATGGTCATGAGGCAAAGCGCCTATTTCTCTAAGAGTTTTTTCATTAGTTACTTTATCTCGTTCTTGTAAAGCAACAACAGCAGGTAAGAATAAACCACAATCAAAAATAAAAGCGTCCTCACCTAAATCTACCACAGTCATATTTTTTCCTACTTCATTATATCCGCCTACTGCATATACTTTCATTATTCTATTTCCTCTTTTTGTTTTTGTACTTTTTCTATTTTCTATTATATTGTGTAGAAGTGGATTTATATAGGTTATTATGGGTTTTGTTGCTATTTTCTTTTATTAAAAAGGTATTTAAAAGCCTGTTACGATTTGAATTTATGAAGATAGAGAGAAAAAAAGAGTTCAAGAAAGTTAAAATTGAGCATAATAAAAGATTACTTTGGATTATTGGGGTTTTGATTGTTATTCTCGCAATTATTGTAATTAGTCTTAGGCAAGAAATAACTAAGCGAGACAATTCAAATACGCAAATCGCTAATCCTGCTTCGGTTTATTGTATTGAAAATGGCGGAAAACTCGAAATTAAAGAAAATAGTGAGGGTCAATATGGACTTTGCACTCTTCCCTCGGGCTTAGTTTGTGAAGAATGGGCGTTTTTTAGAGGAGAGTGTAATTTATCTTTACCCTTGAATACTAGGGATTCTTGTTTGCAAGATGCGGATTGCGTAGCTGCTAGTTGCTGTCATCCTCGAAGTTGTATAAATAAGGATTTTGCTCCTGATTGTTCTGGAGTAAAATGTACTATGAGCTGCGAATTAGGAACTCTTGATTGTGGCTATGCTTCTTGTGTATGTGAAAATAGTAAATGTAGTGTTAGACTAAACAGCTAGATTTCACCTTATCATGAAAAAGGGG
>VGKO01000018.1 GCA_016867035.1 Candidatus Pacearchaeota archaeon | reverse complement strand
AACAAATACCTACAATGACTTTTATGAAAAACTTTTAACACTTGAGGGCTCGCTACATTCGCATGGTTTTAATGCCTTGCCCTTTTATGAAATAAGTGATTTTACTAAACACCTAGCTCTGGTTCCTTGCTCTGCTAAAACAGGAGAAGGAATTCAGGAATTAATAATGACTTTATGTGGATTAAGTCAAAAATTCTTAAAGCAAAGACTTGAATTAGGAGAGGATGCAAAAGGAGTTATTCTTGAAATCAAAAAAGATAAGAGCATTATTTATCTTGAATCAATTTTATATGATGGTTTGCTAAAAGCAAATGACGAAATTGCTATCGCGAGCTTTGGCGAGCCGATTATAGGAAGAATTCGGGTACTTGAAGAGATACAACCTCTTTCAAGCAAATTTAAAACCAAACAAGAAGTAACAGCAGCAACAGGCTTGAGATTGCAATTAGTTGAACAAAAAGATATTCTTCCAGGAATGCCTTTTCAAATATTTAAAAATAATACCCCAGACATAATTGCTGAATTTAAAAAACAAGTTACAGAACAAATAAAAACCGATGAACAAGGAATAATCATTAAAGCTGAGTCTCTTGGAAGTTTAGAAGCTTTACTTGTGCTATTAAAAGAAAAAGGCATACAAGTCTCTAAAGCTGGAATTGGAAATATTGACAAGCGAGATGTTATAGATGCCAACACTAATCTTGAATTTGAGAAGCTAAATGGAATAATTCTTGGGTTTAATGTTTCAAGAGAGGAAGAAATAAAAGAATTAGACTTGAGTAAAATAAAAATAATCGAGGCAGATGTTGTTTACAAATTAATTGAGCAAGTTGAGGAATACCGAGAAAATAGAAGAAGAGAAATAGAAAAGGAAAAAATGATGAGCCTAGCGACCTTGTGTAAAATAAAAATCTTACCACAATATGTTTTTAGAAATAGTAATCCTGCTGTTTTTGGCATTAAAGTTGAAGGTGGGAAATTAAAACCAGGAACAACCTTAATAGACGAAAATGGAGAAGAAATTTCAAGTGTAAAGAATATTCAAGTAGAGAAAGATAGTGTTCAAGAAGCAAATGAAGGAATGGAAGTTGCTATAAGTCTGCCAGGGGTTAATTTTGAAAGACAACTAGCAGAAAAAGAATTCCTTTACTCATATATAAGTGCAGGGCAATTCCGCGAATTCAAGAAAAATAAAGATGTTTTAAGTAAGTCTGAAATTGATATTCTCCAAAAAATAGCCCAAATCAACAGAGCTCGCGAGCCCACTTGGGGAGTTTAAGTTTCAAAAATAAACTAAATCTGCTTTTTTCTTCCTTTAGGCATTTTATAAGTTATCTGAAGAGGATTAGAGCCACGAAGTCTGAATTTACAACCTCCCTTAGAACAGTCATGATCTATTCTCTGCATACTTGAATGTCCTTCATGCAAAACCAAAAGGCTTTCACAATCATGACAAACCAAAACCAATTTTCTTTTTGCTTGGTGAGGGCAATAATGCTCGCACGCCCCTCCTAAATCAGGCTCCCAAAATAAACCACACCGCCTATCTGGACAAACAACATAAGTTGTATCTTCTTGCATGTTTTCCGTACTTAATTTCTCCAGTTTTAATCCTTTTGGGGCGCGAGGTATTTCTAAAGGAGGGATATGACTATAATCTTTTTCAAACTCGTATCCTTGAAAACGCATTACTTGAATTGCTCTAGGAGTAAGAAGAGACTCCTGCATTAAACCATTCCAATTATCCTCGCCTTTTTTTCTATATCTAACATAACCTTCTTTGGGTTCCATCGTAGTAAAATCTAGAGTAGCATTAGATTTATAAACCCTGTTCACAAGATAAAATTAAGCTTGATGGTTCCAAGAACTAATCTAGCATCGTAAGATGCGGCTCAACATAAAATAGAAATATAAAACAGAAATAAAAACATGTCAAACGTATACGAAATTCCAGCAGACAAATATAATTTAAAATTAGCTGAAGCATTAAAAAAACTTGAAGAATTTAAAATGCCAGAATGGGCAGTTTACGTTAAAACAAGTGTTTCCAAAATAAGACCTCCAGAAGATACAGAGGGTTGGTGGTATAGAAGGGTAGCTTCTATATTAAGACAGATATACTTGAATAAAGTAGTTGGAGTTCAAAGACTTAGAGTAAAATATGGTTCAAAGAAAAATCGTGGTTCAAAACCAGAAGCATTCAAGAAAGCATCTGGTAAAATAATCAGAGTTATGTTACAACAATCCGAGAAAGCAGGATTCTTAGAAAAAGTTACACAAGGAAGAAGATTTGGAAGAAAATTAACTAAGAAAGGAACAGAATTTTTGGAGGGAATTAAATAATTAATATAATTATAAAATAACATGGTAAAAAGTTCAAGAGTTAAATTTCAAAGAAAAGTAAAACTTGCCAAACATGGAAGAAGAACAAAATGGGCTCCTTTTTGGGTGGTTGTAAAGAAATATGGCAAAAGTAAGAAAGTACATCCAAGTTACATGACAAGATTAAAAAGAAACTGGAGAAGAACAAAAATAAGACAAAAACCTTTCACAGATAGAAAGAGACAATTCGGTAATTAAAAAACAATAAACAATAAATAAAATGGCAGAAAAAGAAAATAAAATTGTGCTTGAAAGAGAATATATTGTTCCACTTAGAGTAGGCTGGTTAAAAACCCATAAATATAAAAGAGCAAATAAAGCAGTAAAAACATTAAAAGAATTTCTAGCAAGACATATGAAAGTATATGATAGAGATACAAGAAAGATAAAAGTGGATATTTTATTAAACAATGAGTTAAGATTCCGAGGAATAAAAAAACCAGCTAATAAAATAAAGGTTAAAGCAATCAAGTATGATAATGGCGAAGTTGTTGTTAAACTTGTGGAATTATCTAAACATGTTGAATTTGAATTAGCTAAAAAAGCTAAAGCTCAAGCAAAATTATTGAAATTACAAAGCGAGACAAAGGCTCCCGAGATAAAACAAGAAAAGAAAGAAGAAGCTCAAGCTAATAGCGAAGAAACCAAAGAAAAGACAGAATCAAGCAAAGAAGCAGAGCTTAAAATGGAAAAAAGCAGAGCAAAAGAAGCCAAGCATACTTCTAAAACGAGCCAAGAAACACCAAAAATACAAAGAAAAGCTTTACAAAAGTAAAGAAGGATAATTAGCTTTTTATACCTAAATTTCTTATTATTTATATCACTAAAAGCGGATTTTATGAACATGGTAGATGAAAGAATGAAAAAATTAGCGCAGATGGTTGTAAACTATTGCCTGGGTGTAAAAAAAGGCGATAAAATCCTAATTGATTCTTCCACAGAAGCAGAAGATTTCATCGAAGAATGTTACAAACAAATACTCCTCAAGCGAGGTATACCTATTTATCATCTTTATTCAAAACACCATAAAGAGATAATTTTAAGGTACGGAAATAAAAAACAGCTAAAGTTCTTTCCACACCACTTACTAGAAGAAGACAAGAGAACAGTAGGAGTTATTGATATTGAAAATGAGTCTTCAGAACTTTCAAATATTTCAAAAGAAAAAATGCGTGTGTATAATCATACTATGAAGCCCTACTTTGATTATATTATTTATTCTAGAAACAATTACAAAAGAATCACCCTCCTTGTTCCTTCAAAAAAACATGCAGAAGAAGCGGGGATGAGCCTGAAAGAGTTTGAGGATTTCATTTATGAAGGTTGTTTATTAAATTGGGAAGAAATCGCAAAAAAATTCTCAAAAGTAAAAGAAGCCTTTGAAAAAGCAAGTGAAGTTAGTTTAATAGGCAAAAATGTGGATTTAAAATTCTCTATTAAAGGTAGAAATTGTATAATGGAGGCTGGAAAAGAAAATCTTCCGGGCGGAGAAATATTCATGGCTCCAATAAAAAATAGTTTAAATGGTTGGATTAAATTTGAATATCCAGCTATTCGAGATGGTCTAAAAATGTCAGGGGTTTATCTCAAATTCAAGAAGGGTAAAATCGTAGAATATGGTGCAAAAAGAGGTATAAACGCTCTAAAGGCGCTTATCGAAACTGATGAGGGCTCTAGATACATAGGGGAATTTGGGGTTGGCATAAATCCAAAAATAAAAAAAGCAACCAATTCCTGGATTGATGAAAAAATAGACGGCACAATACATTTGGCTATTGGTAAATCTTACGAAGAAAACTATGGAGATAATGATTCTGCTGTTCACTTTGATATTGTAAAAGATATGCATGAAGGAAAAATAATCCTTGATGGCAAGGTTGTTCAAGAAAACGGCAAGTGGAAGATATAAAATGTTAGATTTGGGCAAAATTAAAGAAGAAAAGTCTATTCAAGAACTAGTTAACTTTTCTCTTGTTATTATTAACAAACCTAGTGATTGGACTAGTTTTGATGTTGTTAACAAGCTTGTTGGGATGTTTAGAAAACTTGGTGTAAAAAAAGCAGGACATCTCGGTACTTTAGATCCTATGGTTACAGGTGTTCTTCCAGTTTGCTTGGGGAATGCTACAAAAATCCAGGAATTATTTATGCATCGCGATAAAATTTATGAAGGCAAAATGAAAATTCATAAATCAATAACTAGAAAAGAGCTTGAAGAGGCTATGAAAAAACTTGTTGGAAAAATAAATCAATTGCCTCCTGTAAAATCTAGAGTTAAACGAGTTGTTAGAGAAAGAGAAATAAAGAAATTTGAACTTCTAGAGTTTAATCAAGCAAAAGGTGAAGCAAGCTTTACGAGTCATGTAGAAGCAGGCACTTATATTAGGAAATTAGTGCATGACCTTGGCGAGTCTTTGGGAGTTGGAGCCCATATGACTGAATTAAAAAGAATTCAGGCAGGACTTTTTAGTGATAAGAATAAAGAATATACTACAGTAGAAAACCTTTCTAAACTTATTGCTGAAAATAATGAAAAAGAGCTAAGAAAATTACTTATTCCTGCTGAAATGATAACTAAAGTAATAGAAAGTTATGAAGTTAAATCAGAGTTTATTGAAAAATTAAAAAATGGTTCGCCTTTATTTAAAGAAATGCTGAAGAATCCCGAAGATGCTGAAAAAATCAAGAATAATCAAGAAGTTTTTTGTTTAACTTGCGATAATAGACTAATAGAAACTGCAAAATCAACAAATCAATTTCAAAATCCCGAGATAATAGCTAAACCTGAAAGTGTTATTAAATAAAAAGCAGTAGTTAGCTTTAAAAGAGCTAAAATCCTTGGGTTAAGATGAAGACTTTAAGATTAAAAATATCAGGTTTAGTTCAAGGAGTTACTTTTAGAAAATTCATTGCAGAAGAAGCTAAAAAACTAGAGTTAAAAGGACATGTGCGCAATCTAGATTCAGGAGAAGTTGAAGTAGTTATTGAAGGCTCGCCTGAAAATGTGGATAAAATTATTCCAATTTGCAAAAAAGGAGCTCCGCATAGTAATGTTAAGAGCGTTGATTTGCAAGAAATGAACCATATTGGTTTTGACGACTTCAAGGTGCTAGACATATAATTTTAGATCTAATTCATAATAAACTTCTCTTCAATAATTCGTGAAATTGGTTTTCCGGTTTGCTCTCTTAATTTCTTAAGCGTTTTTATAGTAGCTGAAGCCAGAGTAAGGTTAATCTTTTTTCTTTGAAAAGGAAATTCTCGTGTTTTGTCATAATTTTCCAATATTTCAAATATTTCTCTATTTTCTTTCAATATTTTATTTATTTTTTTTTGGTTCATCTTATTAAGATTTATTATTAATTGCTGTTTTAATTCTATCAATAATTACTCTTATTTCAGTTAAATTATACTTTGCTATTGAAATAATCTGATGAACAAGTAATTCTTTATCAACTTGCAATTGTTCTTCATCTGCAAAAGCCATACACAAAAATGTTGCTGTTCTTTTATTTCCATCTGAAAATGGGTGGTCGACCAGTATGGCTCTTAGCAAATAAGCTAATTTCTTATAAGCTCCGAGCTTTTTATCTTTCTGCTTTTCAAGAGCAAAATCCAAGCTACTATCATTTCTTAAACTACCTTGAAATCCTTGATTTATTCTTAACAAATCTTCCTTACTTATTTCCATACGTATAAATATACGTAACAAGGTATTTAAATCTTTTGGTGGGAGGGAGGCGCGTAGAAAGTTTTAAAAGGATTAGTTTCATAAATAAATTACCTAGTGGGAAAGAGTTCTGGTGATATAGAAACAATGGTCGCAGGAGATAGATTACCGAAAGAATTGCAAGATAGAGTAGTGGAAACTTACGAAATTCCTTTAGTTGGAAGAGTAGAGATAAGACAAGACCCTCGAACAAATCAATATGGTGGTTGGGTTTCTGGTTGGGGTTTAGTTAATGTTGAAACACCAACAGATTTAACTGCTACAAGGAATTTCGTTGGAGAATTTGCAGCCAGTCTTGCTAAAGGTAGATTTGAAGATGCGAAAAAAGCTTATCAAGAAATTGCTAGACCTTATTCAGAACTATTATTCCATGTTGGTACTTCTGCGAAAGAAGGAAAAGATTGGATGCAAAAGTATCGTGAAAGTGCCCCTTCCAAATAATTCTCAATAATAATCTTTAAATAGTTTGTAACTCTAAGAAGAATATGACTTACTCACAAGCAAAACCACAAGATCCTGCGAAAACAAACCCGAGTAATTTAGAGAAATATTTTGCAGATTTAGATAGAATTGGAGCGGCGGTTTTTGATTCGCGTGTTCCCCGAGATTTAGTTAGATTAGATTTAGATGAGGTTCAAGAAGGTCTTGCGGCAGGTTTTAGATGTAGTGCTCCTTGATAAGAGTTCTGAAATAATTATCTTTGGACTCCCAGTACAATTAACCTATAATAATTTATAGAAAATAGGTTTGTGGGCGGGCGGTCAAGTTACGAATAGATATTGGAGAATCTAAAAGCTTATAAATCTAATTTTTGGTTCTAATATATGGATAAGAATTTATATCTTGTAAGAGCTTGCAGATATGTTGAAGCCGACCCTGTCCGAGGCGTTAGAGACTCAGGAACAAACTACGGAGGTCATAAAGTAGTTATCGCATCAAGCCCAGAATTAGCTAATGATAAACTTCTAGCCCATTTAGCACAAAATACAAGATATAGAAATTGGGAAATTTCAGAAACGAGAGAATTAACTGCTGGAACAGATATTCCCTTACAAAAAAGAGTGGAAATTTTAAGAGAAGTTTTTCCAATAATTGAATAATTTTTCGTAAAAGTTCTTCTTCGGTTTAATTCTCAATAAAAATTAGCAGGTATAACTTCCCAAACACCCAAAACCAAGCTTTTTAAACTCTGTAAGCCTCTTTTTTGAATGGGACGAGAAGAGGAAATATTAAAAGAAAGGCAGAGAAAAATTGCAGAACTAAAGGCACAAGGAATAAATCCTTATCCTTATAGTTTTAAGAAAACTCATAGCTCTAAAGCTTTACAAGAAAAGTATTCTAAACTTACTCCCGATGAAAGAACAAAAGATAAAGCAAGTGTTGCTGGAAGAGTGATGACTATTCGAGATTTAGGACAATTAATCTTTGTTACTATTCAAGATTCAGAAGGCAAATTACAAGTTGTTTTGCAAAATAAAGAAACAGAAACAAAATCCTTTGATTTATTTAAGAAATTTGTTGATTCAGGAGATTTTGTTGGTTTTGAAGGAATAGTTTTTAAAACTAAACGCGGAGAAGTTAGCATTCTTGTAAAAAAACTTGAGATATTAACAAAATCACTGCTTCCTCTGCCTGAAAAATGGCATGGAATCCAAGACAAAGAAGAAAGATATAGAAAAAGGTATCTTGATTTAATAATGAACCCTGAAGTTAAAAAAGTTTTCGAGCAAAGAGAAAAAATAATTGAGGCTATTCGAGAATTTTTAAAATCGCGAGGATTTAATGAGGTTGATACTCCTTATCTTCAGACTATTTATGGCGGAGCAGAAGCAAGGCCATTTAAAACTCATTTAAATGCCCTAGATATTGATTTATTTTTAGCAATATCACCTGAACTTTATTTAAAGAGGCTTATAGTTGGAGGTTTTGAAAAAGTTTTTAGTATGGCTAGAAATTTTAGAAATGAAGGTATAGATAGATGGCATAATCCTGAATTTACCATGATGGAAATATATCAAGCCTATGCAGATTATAATGATATGATGGAATTAACAGAAGATATTTATTGTCATGTTTGCAAAAAAGTTTTTGGAACTACAAAAATACAATGCCAAGGCAAAGAGATTGATTTCAAGAAGCCTTGGGCTAGAATGACAATGGCTGAAGCAATTAAAAAATTCGCTGGAATTGATGTATTAAAGATGAACGAAAAACAATTGCTTGATTTTGTTAAGAAAAATAATGTTGAATATAAGCATGAGGGTTGGGGTTGGTTAATTGCGGCTTTGTTTGAACATTATTGTGAAAAAGAACTAATACAACCAACTTTTGTTACTGATCATCCTAGAGAATTAACTCCTTTATGTAAAGCTCATAGAAAAGACTCGAGATTAATAGAAAGATTCGAGCCTTTTTGTTTAGGTGCTGAAATGGCTAATGCTTACTCTGAATTAAATGACCCTAAAATACAAAGAGAATTACTTGAGAACCAGCAAAAACTTCTTGCTGGCGGGGATGAAGAAGCTAATCCTTTTGACTCAGACTTTGTTAATGCCATTGAAGTTGGAATGCCGCCGACAGGCGGATTAGGAATTGGAATAGATAGAATGGTAATAATGCTTACAGGACAAGAAAGCATTAGGGATATTCTTTTATTCCCTTTCATGAAACCTGAAACCCTTAATGAAAATAAAGAAGAAAAGCAAGTTAAGAAAGATAAAAAGGAAGATAAACCTGTAAAATCAAAAACTAAAACTCTAAAAAAAGGAGCTAAAAAATAAAATGGGCTGGAAAGAATTTTTTAGATTGAATTGGATAAAATTTGGCATAGCGGTATTATTGATGATTATTGGTTTTTTTGTTTTTATGGCTGCATTTGGTTGCGGTTTTGGAATGTCCCCTAGTTTTTTTTGTGAAAATGTTGTCTCTATTCTTGTTTATACTTTTGGTTTGGGTTTTGCATTAGGAACTCGACTACATTATTCCTTATTTGGTACTGATGCAGGATTTTTTTATTGGGCCATTATTCTTCAATTAATTTATTCTTACTTGATATCTTGCGTTATCTATTGGATATTTGGAAAAATTAAATCAAAAAAGCAAGATAACTAAAACAAAACATGACAAAGGACTGCATTGTGATTAAGAGCAAAATCCGAGAGATTGTGGATGAAACAGGCACAAAGGAAATTCAAAATGTTTCTGAAGATGTTGCTGAAGCTCTAGACTTGAGGGTTCGAGAAATGATTAAAGAGGGTGTTAAGCGAGCAGAGAAGAACCATAGAAAAACACTTTACGGAAGAGATATTTAATTATCTATAATTCTTAGAATAAAAAAAGTATAAAAAGCTAGCTTACAATTTATATTTATGAGCAATAAAGCAAAGGGGTCAAAGGCAGAGCGGGAATTGTATGATTTATTTGTTGCAAATGGATTTCGAGCTGTGCGCGTAGCTGGCTCGGGAATGATGGAAAACACCTCGGCGGATTTGATTGCGGGAAAATTTGGAGTAGGAAAATATTCAATTGAAGCAAAAAGCAGCAAGGCTCCTGTTAAATACATAACAAAAGAACAAATAGAACAATTTGTAATCTTCTCTGAAATTTTTGGGCTTGAACCTGTTGTTGCTCTGAGATTTAATAGGGAAGGATGGTTATTTGTTAAACCAGAGCAATTGAGGGACTCAGGAAAAAATTGGGCAATAACTCTTGAGGAGGCTAAAACAATAGGTAAAAGATTTAGCCAGTTCTTTAATTTAATAAACAATTCTGTTAACTCTAATAATTCTTAAGAGTAAGACATATATACCTGAATAACTAAGGAAAGTAATGAAAAAGCGGGTGATAATCGCTTTCATATGTGGATTTTGTATTCTATTTTGCTTGAACTCTATACTAGCAGCAAATATTTCGTTAAGCTACCCTGCCGAGGTTGGTTTTGGAGGGGTTTTTAGTTTAAATTTTTCTTTACTTGATTTTAATGGTTTATTTGATATAAAAGTGGATATCTTTAATTCGAGCGATACTCTTTGTTCTATTCTTGCAGGAGCAAGTTGGCAGTCGTGTTATAATTATCTTAATGATTATATTAACACCAGCTTAAAAAATTCCTCTACAATAAGTTTGAATATTACTAAAAATTATGTGGGGGTTGCTAATCTAAGTGTAAAAGTAAGAAACTCTGTAACTTCAAGTACAAGCACCTTTTCTGGATTTTTAATAAATATTACCTCAAACAACCAGACAAACACAACTACCCAAACAAACCAAACCAATAACCAAACAACAAACACAAATACTAAAACCAATACAAATAATTCTAAAATTTATTTAGAAATGGATTGGGATGATGAAGATATTTTGAATAACGAAGAGTTTGAGATAAAAGTCTCGGCTTTTAATCTTGAAAATTATGATTATGACTTAAAGCTTTGGATTGAAAATTTGAATGAGGAAGGAGATATTATTTCTGAACGTTATGACGAGTCTAATAACGAATGGAAATCCGGATATTATTACATTGAAAACTTCTTCTCTGACTCGGGCAATAGAACAGAAAATATTTTAGTAAGACTAAACTTAGATAATTCGGATTTTAAAGGTAAGGCAAGAAT
>VGKO01000017.1 GCA_016867035.1 Candidatus Pacearchaeota archaeon | reverse complement strand
GCAAGAGGCTAGAAAGGTTCCTGGAATGGTGGCTCTTAAAATTAGAATTGATTCTCCTAGAGACTATCATGCGGGGGTTTATCTGGGTAGCTTGGGAGATTTAGATTTGTTTTTTACTAAACATGGTTGCGATGGTAGATTTGGTCCTGAAACTGGAGAAGAATTGGGGCATGGTCGTTTTTTATTGCCTAAATTTTTAAGAGCTAGAGCGAGTTAATTTTCTAGCTCTTTTTATTAGATAATTTTATTCGCCCTTTTTGTATCTTCCACGAGACTCAACTTTCTTTAGTTGAGCTAGAGTATTAGCTCTGTCTTTAGAATTATAATTTTCTTCTATGATTTTCCAGCATTCCTTATAGATAGTGTGGTGTTTAGCTTCTAGAGCCTGTTTAATTAAATGTAAGTCGACAGCCCTATCCTCGAAGCGCTCGCTTGTAAAACCCAAACCAAAGTCGATGAAAACTACTTTATTATTAATTGTTGAATTCTTTGTTGCTTTTTTAGTTGGGGCGGATTTTTTTGCAGGATTACTAACAAAAATCATATTACTTGTTGTAAGATCGCCGTGAATAATATTATTATCGTGTAATTTAGCTATGTTGTTACCAATTATTTTGCAAATCTCTATATAATCTAAGTTTTCGAGTTCCTGGCTTAGTTTTTTACCTTCAATAAAAGGCATTTTTATTTTATCTAATCCTTCTAAAGCGGGTTTGGGGCTTATTCCTAATTTATAGGCTTTTTCTAGGATATTAAATTCGCGTTTAGTTCTTTGCTTAATGAGTTTTTTATCTATTTCAGGATGTCTATAAGACTTGGATATTCTATTTTTTATGACAAAATTTCCTTCCTTGAGGATTTTTGCTTCTGCGCCTTGGGCTATTAGTTCTTGCTTTGGGGTTGGTTCTTTCATATTATATCTTTAAGAACAATTTTATTTATAAACCTTTGACTTGTTTAGGTTTTATGGCAAGAAACTGGACAGCTATGGATTGTATGCATGATGGGGCTAGAATTACACTTGGCTATGGTAGGGTTTTTACTAAGGCTGAATTTTTAGATCGAGCGATATCTGCCCCTGGTGTTGATGAAGCTTTGAAGAGGGGTCATAGTGAAAATAATCTTTTTGATCATTGTCTTGAATTGGGTTATATTGTTCGTGTTGCAGATAACCCTGATGGTTATCTTCTAGTTAGAAAAGATCCTAATAAAGACAAGCCCATTATAGGTTTTAGTCATATGAGGCCAAGAGCAAAAAGATAAAATAAAAACTTTATTCTTGCTTCATTTTACATCCTCATCTTTTTGCCGAACTTTTTGGCAAGTTTCATCATCTGTTTTTGTGAGAAACCACCTGCGCCCATATCGGCCTCGCTTACTCCGCCTTTAGTAAAATCCTTAAGAAGTTTGTATTGCTTGATTAGTTGTCTTATATCGCTTGTTGAAGTTCCAGAGCCTTTGGCTATTCTTCCTAGCCTTGTGGTTTGTTTTTCAATTATTTCTGGATTTTTTATTTCTTCTTGAGTCATCGAGTTAATAGCGTGTTGCCATTTTTTCATCTTTTCTTCTTGAACTCCTAGCATGTTTTCAGGCAACTTTTCCTTGTTTATTCCACTTAAACCAGGAATCATATCCATCATTTTTGAAATACTTCCCATGCTCGACATTGATTTAAGTTGCTCTTGGAAATCTCTTAAGTCAAACTCTCCTTTCTCTAATTTGCCTTTTAATTTTTTCTGAGAATCTTTATCAATTGCAGATTGAACTTTTTCAAGTAAGCCTTCTAAATCGCCCATACCCAAAATTCTTGAGATAAATGCTTGAGGATTAAATGTCTCTAGTTCATTGGACTTTTCACCTGTTCCAATAAAATAAACTGGGGCGTGAGTTTCATGACAAGCAGTTAAAGCTCCCCCTGCTTTTGCTGTGCTGTCCATTCTTGTTATAATCACCCCATTAATTTCAAGTGCTTTTTGAAATTCACTAGCCTGATTTTTTGCTGCTTGTCCTATATCGGCTTGAATTACTAAAATTTTATAATCTGGCTTGATTGTTTTATTTATGTCTTTTATTTCTGTTACTAAGTCTTTATCTAGAGAATGTCTTCCTGCGGTATCTACAATCAACAAATCATAATCCTCTAACTCTGATTTAAATTTTTTGTAAATTTTTATTGGATCTTTTTCTTCTTTGTTTACAAAAACAGCTAATTTATTTTGTTTGGCTATCTGTTCTAATTGATCGGTTGCTGCTGGACGATGTACATCTAACCCTAAAAGTGCTACCTTATGTCCGCGTTTACTGTAATATAATCCGAGTTTGCCTGCTGTTGTTGTTTTACCTGCCCCATATAATCCTAAAAGTAGAATTATGGTTTGTTTTTTGCCTTTTTCTTCGTTTATTTTTAATTCTTTTTTCTCTTTTCCAAGAATTTCTAGAATAGTATCGTAGAGCATCTTTATTATTTGCTCTTTTTTTTCAATACCCTTTACTTTTTCGTCTAAAGCTTGGGCTTTTAAGGGGTCAGTTATTTCTTTCACTAGATAGATATTAACATCTGCACTAATCAAACCTCTCTGGAGTTCTTTTATTACTTCTTCAATTATTTTGCGATCTAGAAATACAGCTTTAGCTATCTTATCGGTTGCTTTCTTGAGTGCTTCACTTAGTTTTTCTAGCATATTTTTATTAGTTTTTTTAGGTTTATATGACTATTGTTTGGCTAAAGTATATTAAAATATAGAATCCTTTCAAAAACCCGAGTTTTTTAGTATTAATAAGGTTTTTGGTTCCTCTTTGTTGTGGTTAAATTAATAAATGCCCTTTTCTTTTACATTTAATGGAAGAGGGGAATCACCAAGTCAACAATCTGCATCATATACATATTCGCTTCCATATGCATAATAATATTCTCAAGATTAAAAGGGCTGCTTTATCTGTAGCAGGATTTACAACTGTGTTTTTTGGTGCTTTAACTATTGTTACGCCTTTGCCAACTACTCTAATTGTTTGTTCTGGATTAGCTATGCTATCTGGGCAATATCTTTGGGCTAGAAGAGCAATTAAAAAAATAAAACATGAGGCACAGATTCTCATGGGCCTTCCTGTAAAATGGGAGCATGAGATTGCCCATAGACTAAGGGCTTGGGGTTAGTCGGAAGAATAATAGTTTATCTTACTTTTTTACTTTATAATCCTAGTCTTTCCACGAATTTGGATTTATTGAACAATTCTAAATCATCATAACTTTGTCCTACTCCTAAATAGAGTATTGGTTTTCCTGTAACATAACCTATGCTTAAAATTGTTCCTCCTTTTTCATCAACATCGGTTTTACTTAAAATGCTAGCATCAATTCCTGCAATTTCATTAAAGGCCTTGGCTTGTTCGGTTGCATCATTTCCTGCAACTGCTTCTGCAACAAAAACCTTCATATTTGGTTGAGTAACTCTGCATATCTTTTCCATTTCTTTTAGTAGATTGTCTTTGGTGTGCATTCTTCCAGCAGTATCAATTAAAACAACATCAATATTATTTGTTCTGGCATATTTGATTGCATCAAAAGCTACTGCACTAGGGTCAGAGCCGTATTCGTGCTTTATTACTTTTACTCCTAATTTATTCCCGTGTAATTCTAGTTGTTCGATTGAAGCTGCCCTAAATGTATCTGCCGCGGCAAGTATACAGGATAATTTATTTTTTTGTAGAATATGGCAGAATTTGGCTATACTTGTAGTTTTACCTGCGCCGTTAATCCCAAAAAATAATATTTTGAAGGGTTCTTAAAATTCTTTGCTTTCTTTTCGGAATTTTTTTATTTGCTCTATTGGATTTTCCGGTTCAAGTAAGATGGATTCTATGCTAGATTTTAAGCTTTTCTGAATTTCTTCTGCTACTTGTCCTTTTTTTATTTCTTTTCCAACCAATTCTAATTTTAACTTATTTTTTAGAATATCAACAACCCCAAAAGCAACATTATTTTCAAGTAAAAGCATTTCTAAATCCTCAAAAAGTTCTAAGAAGTCAGATTCAGTTATCTTATAAGCGAAGAATCCTTTTAATTTTGCAAAGAATCCTTTTTTCTCAGTTTCTTTTTGTTTCTGTTCTTCTTTTTCTAATTCTTCTTGCTTCTCTTCAAATTTTTCTTCTGGTGTTTTTAGTTCTAAATTTTCTTCTTTTATATCTTTGATTACATGCTCTGTTATTTTTCTTTCTTCTTGTATTTCTGCTTTTGATTTTTTTATTTTTTCTTTTTTAACCGGCTTCTCTTTAACTCCTGTTTTTTTCTTTTCTTTCTCTTTCTCTTTTTTAGGCTCAGCTAACTTTGCCTTTGTTTCTACTTTTTCCTTACTTTTCCCAAGCCAAGATTTTAGCTTATCTTTTAAAAATCCAAACATACTTTTTAGAGTAACCCAATGTTTATAAATTTAGATGCTTTAGTTATCGTATGAAAAAAATATTGGTGATAGTTGATGGTATGGGTGATTTACCTAACGAAATTATAGGTAATAAAACTCCGCTTGAAGCCGCAAATATAAGCAATCTTAATGAGTTGGCTAGCAAGGGAAAATTAGGTTTTGTTTATCCTATTGATGAAAATTATGCTCCGGAGTCTGATACTGCAATAGTATCTTTATTGGGCAATAATTTTGATATTTCTGAGAGGGCTATCTTTGAAGCAATTGGTGAAAATATTAAATTAAAAAGAGG
This sequence comes from Candidatus Pacearchaeota archaeon, assembly GCA_016867035.1. Classification (GTDB taxonomy): domain Archaea; phylum Nanobdellota; class Nanobdellia; order Pacearchaeales; family GW2011-AR1; genus CAIPOI01. The sequence goes on along the minus strand of VGKO01000017.1, from coordinate 6,193 downwards.
AGACTTGGTTCTTAGAGCTAATTTTGGAACAACAGAGGATATTAGGACTAGGAAAATAGTTGATAGAAGAGCAGGAAGAACTTTGACAACGCGAGAAGCTACACAACTTGCAAGAGCTATTAATTCCGGAGTTAAACTTCCTGCTAAATTTAAGTTTTTTCCTACGGTTCAGCATAGGGGTATTTTGGTTTTTTATGGTGGTTTTTCAGATAACTTGACTGACACAGATACTTATGTTCATGAAAAAGGAAGAATAGAAGTTAAAGAAAGATTTGATTGGGCTAAAGCCTTGGATGAAGAAGAGAATAGCGAGTTTGGAGCGAATCTCATAAATAGTTTTATTGACCAGAGCTATAAAATCTTAAATAATCACCCTATAAATAAAATTAGAAAACAAAGAGGTTTGATGCCCGCTAATATTATTTTAACTCGCGATGCCGGGGTTGAAAAACCAGAAATAGCCAGATTCAAAAATAGTATGGCTATAGTGAATATGCCTCTTGAAAGAGGGATAGCCAAGCTTGCTGGTATGGAAGTTTTTTCAATGAAATATCCTAGCATGAAAAAATATGATGTTTATGAGAACTTAGAAAAAGGATTAAAGCAAATGATAAAGTTTGCTATAAGAACATTAAAGAAAAAAGGAGATAAATATAATTTTTGCTATATTCACTTTAAAGAAACCGATGTTCCAGGACACGATAATAAACCTTTAGAGAAAAAAAGATTTTTAGAAATTTTGGATAAAGATTTTTTTAGTTTTATTAAAAGATATTGTTTACTTAAAAAAGTAAAATTAATAGTTACAGCAGATCATTCTACTCCTTGTAAGTATAAAACACATACCTCAAACTTTGTTCCATTATTGCTTTATAATCCTGAAAAACCAGGAGATAATAATAGGGCTTTTAACGAGTCTGAGGCTAAAAATGGTTCTCTTGGAAAGATTTATGGCAAGAATGTGCTTAAAAAGTGCGGATTTGTTTAATCTCCTAATATATGAGTTATAATGTTACGCTTTTGAAGAGTATAATAATACTTTTAAACCTCTTGAGTTTGTTTTTAATATGATAGTTGTAGATATAGAATGTTCTGGGGCGAATTTAGAAAAGTGTGGGATATGGCAAATAGGTGCGGTTGAACTTGAAAATCCGGCAAATACTTTTCTACAAGAAGCTAGGGTTGGAGATGAATATGGATTTCATTTTGATGGAGATTGGGCCGGAAAAACAACAGAAGAAACTATAGGTAAGAGTGAAGAAGAATTGCGGGATAAGAAAAAGCAAAGTGAAAAGCAATTACTTGAAAATTTTTTTAATTGGTGTGCTAAAATTAAAGAAAGAACTTTTATTTGTCATAATCCTCAATTTGATCATGCTTTTTTAGAACAACATTCTAGAAAATACAAGCTAGTTTTTCCTACCGGATATAAAGCTTTTGATATGCATTCCCTGGGGCATTTAAAGTTTTTTCAAATTAATGGGAAATTTGTTTTTAAAGACGGAGAGAGTGATTTTGGTTTGAAGAGTATTCTTAAATTTGTGGGAATAGAAGATAAAAGAGGATTTCACAATGCCTTAGAAGATGCTAAGTTAACAGCAGAGGCTTTTTCAAGAATAGTTTATGGTAAGAATCTTATCAAAGAATACTCTCTGTTTGCTATTCCAGAATATTTAATTAAATCTGACAATATTGGGAAAGGTGTTGTCTCAGGAAAACCCTAGGTTTGCATAAGACTATGATAACTTATAATGATTTATATGAGGCGCTTAGAAAAGAAAGATATAGTGAGCAACTTCAACCCTTGATTAAGGATTTTGTCAAAGAAGTTTCTAGTTATATTAAAGAAAAAGAAAATGTAATAGGGATAGGCGGAGGAAATGGTTCGGCTAATGGATTGTTTTCCGATGAAACTGTCAAGACTAAAAAGCAACTGGAAAATGCAATTTCGATTTTTAAAGAGCTTATTTTAAGAAGAAAAAAGAAATTATTAGACTTGGCTTTTGTTAGTGCAGAAACAGGTATAAGCAAAAGAGATTTTGATAATATGCTCGGTTTTGAAAAAGAAATGTTTGAAAAGATTATGAAAGCAGTTAATGAGGGAGATAAGATTCTTGAGCAACTTCTTAATGGTGGAGAAGAAGGCAATAATAATCTTCCTAAAAATAAGTTAGTTATGTTTAAGCAAGATACAGATGAATTTTTGGATTTAGAAGGAAATAAGTTGGGTCCTTTCAAAAAAGGAGACATAGTTAACATTCCTCAAGAGATTGCTAATATTTTAATTGTTGATAGTAAAGCCGACCCAATTGAGGATAATTAATAACTTCTTTCCCCGAATAATATTGTTCCAAGTCTTATCATTGTAGAACCTTTTAAAATGGCTAGTTTATAATCTTGAGACATACCTAGAGAGAGTTCGTTTAGATTGAACTTGTTTTTTAATTCTTTTAATAATTCGAAGCTTTTTTCATCTCCTTCTTCTGGAATAGCCATTATTCCGCTTAGCTCTAAATTTTTTAGTTTTCTTATCTCTTGTATTAAAGAAGATAACTCTTCGGGCTTTATGCCAGACTTTTGCTTTTCACCTAAATTTACTTGAATCATTACCTTCATTATCTTTCCAATGTTCTTAGAGGATTCGTTTATCTTATGAGCTATCTTTTTTGAATCAATGGTTTGAATGCAATCAAATATTTCTGCTGCATCTTTTACTTTATTTGATTGTAAATGTCCAATTAAATGAAATTCGATTTTTTTCTCTTTAAGCAAATTTTTTAACTCTTCGTATTTTTGCTTTGCTTCTTGAATATAATTTTCCCCAATTATTTTTATTCCAGAGTCAATGGCTCTTTTTATTTCCTCGGGAGATTTTGCTTTTGTTACGCCAACTATCTTAATATTTGAAGGAATTTCTGCAATAATATCTTGGTATTTTTCTTTATTGAACATTTCTCCGTATAATTAAGGGTTTACATAATATAAATCTATATTCTTTTAACCTTAGGTTTAAAAATGCCTATTGCCTTATAATTTAATGCCAAAAAAAAGAGAAATACTGAAGGCAGATAAAAGTATAATAAAGTTTCGTACACTTTTGATAATCTTTTTAGCTTTCTTTGCTTTTTCAGTTTATCTTTCTGCAAATGGGGTCGATATAAAAGAAACTTTTAATTATCTAATTAAATCTCCTCATGCAGGTTGGTGGTTTATTTTACTTTATATCGCTACGTCTTTTGTTCCTCTTCCTTTTGCACCAACTTCTTTTGTAGGAGCACTTTTATTTCCTTTTTCTAAAGCTTTTTTCTACACAATGGCGGGTAGTCTATTGTTTTCAATCATTATGTTTTATATTGCCCGAGTTTTAGGCCGAGAATATGTTCGTAATTGGACAAATAAGCATGAAAAATACAAACATATAGTAGGGCAAATTAATAGGGGTAGAATGAGAGATTTAATTATGATTAGATTCTTTTTTATTTTACCTGCTGAATTTGTAAATGTTATGTATGGTTTATCAGAGATAAAATTTGGAAGGTATTTTGTTGGTACTCTTTTAGGAAATATTCCAGTAATTTTCTTTTCAATAATGTTAGTTCGTTCAAGATTAGCCCATAATGAATTGAATGTCATACTCGCTCTTGTTGGTTTGGGCCTGCTTTTATTAATTCCGCTTTTTACTCTTGCAAATATCCGAAAATGTTTTAAGAGTAATAAGAAAAATTGCTAACTAATCAAAATTTACATTTTGAAGAGATTCGAACTTCTATGTGCATTAAAACCCTTATAGAATTAACCTATCTCGCTTTGCTCAATAGCTAAAAAGCCTGCAGAGGGATTCGAACCCCCGGCCCCTAGTTTACAAAACTAATGCTCTACCACTGAGCTATGCAGGCATATAAAACAGAGAGAAAAGGGGTTTAAAAGATTATTTATTGCCAAGTAATTCCTTCTTTAGAGACTTTTTCCTTTTTTGTTGGATAAATAACTTCTGTAAGCTCTTCAGGTTGGAACCATAGTTGAATTTCTCGCTTCGCATCTTGTTCGTTAGCAGAGGCATGCATAACATTTTCATAAACTCCTGTTTTTGAATGAATTCTACCATATTTGCCCCTAATACTTGTCGGGTCTGCATCTTCTGGATTTGTTGAACCTGCTATTTGCCTTATTTTAGCAATTGCATCTTCTCCGTGATAAGCTAAGGCTAAAACCCTATTTGTATGAAATTCTCCCTGAATATATTTTAAAACACTCTGAAATATTTTTTCGCCTTTTTCTTTACCGTGTTTTTTTATTTGTTCATCTCTTAAACTTGAGTAGTGTTTCTCAGCAAATTCTTTTTTTACTGAAACTACCTTGGAACCAATAATTTTGAGTTTTGTTTCAGATAATGCGCTGAGAATATTCCCCGTTAATGATTTTACTAAACCGTCGGGTTTTATTAGAACAAGACATTGTTGAATTGGCATTTTACTCCTCTTTTGTTTTCTTAGTTTTCTTTTTTGTTTCCTTTTCGTTTTCCTTAACTTTTTCCTCTTCTTTTGGTTCAACTTTAATTTCAACTGTTTTTGCTTCTTTTTTTATCTCTGCTGTTTGTTTTAATATTTCAAACATTCTTATTTCGCAAATAGCAAGAGGATAAACTTTTTTTAATTTTAGACTCAATGGTTTTTGTAATTGACCTGATAGAATTTCTTGGAATATGTCCTCGGCTGTTTTTGTTTTTAAATAATCTTCTAACCAATTTTTTGCTGAATTTCTAAGTGTTTTTCTAACTGCTCTAGAAACTTTTTTTCTTGTTATCAAAAAAGGTTTTATTGCTACTTTAGCATCTTGGGTTTCAGCAATGAAAGAATCTTCGATATAGCTAATTCCACCATGAAGCATGTGTCTTATGAAGTAAGGTAATAAAATCATCTTTTTGGGGTAAGCAACGGCTTTATTGTCTTCTACTTTAACTTTAAGAATTAAATCCACATTTTTTCCACGTAATTTTCTGGTAATATCTAATTTTATTATTTTGTTATTGAGTTGATCAATAGTATAGGCATAACCCTCGTATTTTTCATTTACAATAGGGATATCAATTTCAAAAAACTTTTTTTTCATTACTTTTGCCATTATAAAAACCTCCCGCGGGTTTTTATGAATCCAGCAACCATTATTTTTTTATTTATTTTCTTATTCAATCATTAACTTGCTTACTCTTCTTGAACGAGCATGCAAACTTTTTTTACATTTTTGACAGGTATAAATTAAAACTTTTCTTGTTGTTGTTTTTGTTTTCATCTTTCTCGATTTTACTGCTCTTTTACTATAACGTCCTTTATTTCCTGTTCCAGGCATAGCTCCTCTTTTTTTAGCTCTCCATAAAGAACCATACTTCAAGGTTCCTCTCTTATGTCCTGTTGAAACTATATCTACTTTTTGTTCTGTATGCTCATTGCAAAATGGGCAATATCTTTTGGATTTTTTTGGAATCTTCATTCTATAAACCTCCAGCGGTTTTCTGGGATTTCCAGCAACCGGCTGTTTATAAAATTATTCAATAAGATAGGTATTTAAACGTTATTGTTTAGGTGTTTTTAGGCATTTTCGCCTTTCTGGGCTTGTGGTCTAGTGGTACGACGTATCCTTGACATGGATAAGATCCGCAGTTCGATTCTGCGCGGGCCCATTTTTTATGTTAATTAGGTTATTTGATAAAAGTTTATATAGGCTATTTTGCTTATTTATAAATGCAAAAAAAGAGTGGGTTTTTTAAATTTTCTAGAAAGGCACAACTTGCTATTTTTGTAATAGTTGCGATAATAATTGTTGCAGGAATTGTTGGTTTTTTTGTTTTTAGAAATAACTCTTTTGGGGCTATACCCAAATCAATACAACCGGTTCAAGATTATTATTCATCATGCATAAAAAACCTTTTATTAGATGGGGCAAACTTTGCTGGAAGTCGCGGAGGTTATATAGAAAGTCCTGAATTTATACCGGGAAATGTGTATGCTCCTTTTTCTTCTGAGTTGGATTTTATGGGGACAGGAGTTCCTTATTGGTATTATATTTCCTCTTCGGGAGTCGTTAAAGAACAGGTTCCTTCTAAAAAGCAAATAGAAAAACAATTTAATAACTATCTGAAAGAAAGGGCTAGTATATGTAACTTTGATTCTTTTACAGACCAGGGTTATCAAATTTT
>VGKO01000016.1 GCA_016867035.1 Candidatus Pacearchaeota archaeon | reverse complement strand
GCGTTTCCTTGCTTTAAACTCTCAAGTATTCTAAAAAAGAATCCTGTTGAAATAGCAAAACAATTACAAAAAGAAATTAAAATCACAGACAGTTTAGAAAAAGTTCAAGCAACAGGCCCTTATCTCAATTTCTTTGTTAACAAAACCCAAGAAGCCGAGTTTATTCTAAAAATTACCGATCAATATGGAAATAGCAAACAAGGAAAAGATAAAAAAATAGTAATTGATTTTTCAGGCCCAAATATCGGAAAGCCCATGCATGTCGGACATATTCGCTCTACAGTAGTAGGAGATTCTATTCTTAGAAACTATAATGCTTTAGGATATAAAACAATTGGAATTAACTATCTTGGAGATATAGGCCTGCATATAGGAAAATTAATAGTTGCCTGGGAACTATGGTTGGATAAAAAAGCTCTTGAAAAAGACCCTATAAAAGAATTATTAAGATTATACGTAAAATTCTGCGAAAATGAAAAATCTGAATTTCAAGAAGGCCAGGATGAAGAATTTGAAGCAAATGAATGGACTAATAAAGCAAAGGAAAAACTTAAACTCATAGAATTAGGGGATAAGAAAACGCATGAAGTCTGGAAACAAATCAGAGTTTATTCAGGAAAAGGTTTTGATAAAGTTTACAAAATTTTAAACATAGATTTTACAGAAACAACAGGGCAAAGCAAATTTTCCGAAGCAGGAAAAGAGATAATAATAAATGCCCAAAAAAAAGGATTAGCAAAAACAGAGCAAGATGGGGCAGTAATGGTTGAATTCGATAAACTTCCAAAGCGCTACATTTTAAGAAGTAATGGAACAGCCTCGTATATAACCCAGGACATAGGGGCGGCAATAGAAAGGCAGAAAAAATATCAATTCGATAAAATGATATATGTAACCGATTATAGACAACAGTTACATTTCCAACAATTATTTGAAATACTAAACAAATTTGGATTTAAATTTTATAATAAATGTTATCATGTTCCATTTGGAACAGTAAATTTTGGAAAGGAAATTATGGCTACACGAGCCGGCAAGATTATTCTTTTGGAAGATGTTTTAAAGAAAACAATAGAAAAAGCAGAAGAAGAAATAAAAAAACGCAAGACAAAGGGTGATGCGGAAAAAATTGCGGTTGGGGCAATAAAGTATGTTATTTTAAGAAACGAGCCTGTTAAAGATGTAGAATTTTCTTGGGATGCAGCTTTAAACTTCGAAGGCGAATCAGGCCCATATCTACAGTATAGTTATGCCCGAGCTTCAAGTATATTGAGAAAAGCCGAGAAAGAAAACAAGAAAGCAAAAAGTAAAGCAAGCAAAAAGGTAGAGATTCCAAATTTAAATAAGCAAGAAATAGAATTAATAAAAAAAATAAAATCATTTCCAGAAATAGTTAAACAAGCAGCAGAAAAATTAAACCCAAGCCTACTAGCCCATTATTCCTACGAACTATCCCAAATATTCAATGAATTTTACCATAATACTAAAGTTATTGGAGAAAAAGAAGAAGCATTTAGACTCAAGTTAGTTAATGCTTTTGCAAGAACTCTTAAGAATGCACTCTATCTTCTAGGTATTGAAGTTATGGATGAGATGTAAGCAGGAGTTTTGTAAAGCAAGGTTAATTAATAGATTATTTTTTAGGAGAAGATTCCACTTTTAATGTTGTAAGAGGAGCCGTATTAGGCCAATTATCCCTTAAATCGTCTTCTGAAACTCGAGGTCTTAAATAAAATTCATAATCGCCGGGGGTTCTAAGAATCCATTGTTGCTCTGTAAAATCCATTCGCGCAGGCTTCCCGGAAAATACACCCTTTATTTCAGAGTAAGGTATTCTAAGTGTTCTGGAATCGACTCTACTAGAACCTGGATTCTTCAACATAACATAAAATTGAATAGCCCAAGAATTCCTTCCACGAGGCGCGCAAGCTTCCTTTTCAAGCATTGCAAGGTTTTGCCTTTGAGATAAATCGAGTTCTTCAATGGGACAAACCTTTATTGCAAGATTTTCCAGTAAATTAGTTCCGACAACCGCGTCTTCGGGCAAAGTAACTTCAAATGTCAAAAATTCTAATGGAGCATAGGGTGATGCTGCCGTGCTTTCAGGAGTAATTTCTTGAGGCATATGGGGTATAAATAAAAAGCATTTTAAAAGACTTCTATTCTATAAAGTATATATAACCCACACCACAAGATAAAGCATGGAAAAAGTATATATTGAAACTTATGGTTGCTCAGCTAACCAAAATAACTCTGAAATACTTGCAGGAATATTGTCAAGAGCAGGATTTTTAATAGTTAATAGCGAAGAGCTTGCAGATGTTGTAATAATTAATAGTTGTGTTGTAAAATCTAAAACCGAGAGCAAAATCAAGCGCAGAATTCAAGATTTAAAATCAAAAAATCTTGTTTTAGTCTGTGGTTGCATGCCTGAAACTGATTTTAAAAAAATAAGAAAACTAAACACCCGGGCTATTTTTCTTGGGACCCATCATTTTAAAGAGGTTCTAAATTTACTAAGAGATTATCAAGAAAAAAAATTAGATGAAAAAAAGCAGCTAGAATACCTAAAGAGGACTGATGAAATAAAACTAAATCTACCAAAACTTCCAAAAAATAATCTGGTTTCAATACATCAAATATCCGAAGGCTGTCTTGGAAATTGCAGTTATTGCAAAACCAAACTAGCAAAAGGGAAATTATTTTCTTATCCCATAAAAGACATAGTAAAATCCATAACCCAAGACCTTGAATCGGGCGCAAAAGAGATATGGTTAACAAGCCAAGATAATGGTTGTTATGGCTGCGATTGGGATAATAAGTCTCATCTCCCAGAATTATTAAATGAAATTTTGACAATAAAAAGGAATTTTAAATTAAGGCTAGGCATGATCAACCCAAATCATGTAAATGAAATATTAAAAGAGTTGTTAGAAATTTACAAAAATCCAAAAATGTATAAGTTCTTACATATTCCAATTCAATCAGCAAGCAACCAAATACTTGAACATATGCATCGCAAATACAAAATCGAACAAGTTAGAGAAATAATAAACAAATTTCAAAAAGATTTTCCAGATATAGTTATAGCAACAGACATAATTGTAGGTTATCCAAGAGAGTTAGAGGAAGACCAAAAAAAGAATCTTGATTTTATTCGAGAGTTTAAACCAGATGTTTTTAATCTAAGTAAGTTCTCTAAGCATAAAGGAACAGAGCTTGAGAAATATTCAATTTTGGCAGGAAAAATAATAGCAAAAAGAGCGAGCGAGCTAATGCAAGCCCATAAAGAAACAGCAAAAGAGAATAAACAAAAATACATAAATAAAACAATTAAGGTTTTTGTAAATGAAAAAATATCTGAAAACCTATATCGTGCCAGAGATGAAAATTATAATATCGTTGTTGTCAAAACCAGCAAAGAAGATTTAGGCAAGGAAATTGAAGTAAGAATTATAAATTTTGGAGTTCATAACTTAATAGGAGAAAAGACAAAAGTTAAGTCTGCCTAGAACTCTATTTCCTGGGGGTTGCTCCTAAAGCTGCTAGAGTATTACGTACAGAAACTTCGGGTTCTTTTAAAAAAGTGATAACTTTAAGAACTAGTCCTCTGGATTTTTCATCATCACTAACTTCAATTCGGGTATTGGCTCCCGAAACAAGATATTTCCCCCCTCCCAAATCCCAAGCAATACCCCTCAATGCCTGAGAAACTCGTGCAAAACTAGGATCGGGTATATTATATTCTATAATGGTCCTATAATCTGGAAATACTTCTTTTAAATCGGTTCCCATAAATTAAACATAAAACCTGGGCTTAAAAACCTAACTCTTAATAAGAATATTAGAGTATAATTGAATACTATATTTGCAAACCAATAATGTTTTTATATTCAAAAATCAGGTTTTTAGAATGGATGTAGTAAAAGAAAGCTTTAAACGAGTGAAAGAAGATGTTGAGGGTGTAAAAGATGAATTAGCCTTTGCATTAAAGAGAATTGCTCATATAGAAGAACTGCTTAATCGCCAAGCAATTCAGCAAATTGCAAGAAGACAGTCTATTTCTAAAAAGAAACGATAAATAGAAAAGATAAAAATAACCAAAAAAATAGAACAACTAAAATAAATTAGAATCAAGCTTTCTTAAATTTTGTCCAAGCAATCTCAAACATCTGCTCTAAAGCTTTAGCAAAGAACTCTGCATTCAATTTTAAAGCAACATCATAGTTTGGATGTACCTTATCATCATCTAAAACCATAAACATTAATTCTTCAGAATCTACAATTACAAATCTAGCTCTCAAACCAGCAGTATCTTTGACTTCAGCTACGCGAGATAGGTCCTTAGCTACTTTCTTATTCTCGCTAGTTATTGGGGCAGCAATTCTTATTTTAACTCCTCTTCTTTTTGCTCGCTCAAGAGAAGGCATTAAATTCTCTAATTTTCTATTTAAACCATTAGCTGTAGTAACAATAGTTACAGTTTTTTCAGCTTCTCTTATTAACATATCCAAATGATTGTAAACATTTTGTCTTCCTTTTAAGCTACCACTCAAGTCGCCAGGTTCAACAAACTTGCTTCCTTCTGAAAACAATCCTGTTAATTCTTTTAATACATCTTCATCTTTAAGCTTCTCAAGTCTTTTAGATCTCTCTTGAGCATCCCTGACTAAATTTTTCTTAACTCTTTCTATTACCTCTTCTGGTTTAAGTGCTACGAACTTAATCGGCTTTCCGAGTTTCATGACAATAAAGCCTTTTTTCTCCAAACTTTCAAGAATATCGTAAGTTCTTGAACGAGGAACATCAGAGATAGTACTTAATTCTCCAGCAGTAGATATGCCTCTAGAAAGTAAAGCAGCCCAAACCTTAACTTCATATAAATTTAAATCAAAAATCTTTCTTAACCTGCTTAAAAATTCCTCGCTTATTATCATAGTTTTGTTTCCACCTTCTTTATTATTACTTTTTTAAGAAGGGATAGTATTTAAATCTTTTTATAGGACAAAACATGATTTTTTTAATTACCCGTCGGTGTTACTTTAATAAATTTCAAGACAGGTATTTTTTAGCTACTTAAATTTACGACATAAAAAGCTAAAAAACAACCACTAAAAGATACTTACTTTAAAAGGTTAAACCCTATCTCAAGCGCTTTATCTTTAATTTTATCTTTGGTGCAGAACTTTATTTTTCCAGAGAAAGAAGCACCTATAGTTATTTTCTTGGAATTAGTTCTATCTTTAATCATATCTGCTTGAGTTAAAAGCATTTTCTCTAGCTCGCTATTGCAAGAAATAAATAATTCTATAACTTGAGTTTTAACAAGTCCGGCTTCTTTTCTTAGCGCCTGAACCTTTCTAGATACTTCTCGAGCAAATCCTTCTGCTTCAAGTTCAGGAGTGATTTTTGTATCTAAAACTACCGAAAGTTCTTTGGACTTTTCAAAAATAATTTTCTTTACATTAGTTTCTGCTTCTATAAGTTGTAAATATTCTTTTTCAAGTTCAGCTCCGCTAACTTCTAGTTTAGCAAGCGGTTGCTTTAAAGATAAATGAGCAACATCTCTTTCCTTTAATGCTAAAGAAACTATTTCCCTCGAAGAGGTCATATTTTTTTCTAAATCCAAATCAATAAATTTCTTATTTATTTTTGGCCAATCCTGTAAATGAGCAGAACCTTTTTCATCAACAACAGTATGATAAATATTTTCTGCAACAAAAGGCATGATAGGCGCAATAATAGCCGAAAGCTTTTCAAGAACATAAGCCAAAGTTGCCTTAGCCTGACTATCGGAGTCATTAAATCTATCCCTACTTGCTCTAACATACCAAGTCGATAACTCATCAACAAAAACCCTAATTTCTTCGCAAGCCTTAATAGTATTATAATTCTTTAAATAAGTCTCTACATTCTCGTTTAACCTTTCAATTCTAGAAAGAATCCATTTATCAAGTATATTCTTAGATTCTATTTTTTTAGCAATTGGAATATTTTTATAAATTCCATAAAAGTTATTAACATTATAGAGCAAAATCATAACTTTTTTATAAATCTCATCCACATTTTTATCCGAGAAATTAACATTATCAGAGTTCATAACAGGATTAGACATTAAATAAAATCTTAGTGCATCCGAGCCATATTTTTCAACTAAAATCATAGGGTCAGTAAAATTATTTTTACTTTTGCTCATCTTTTGTCCATCTTCTGCTAGAATTGTTCCTGTCGTAACTACATTTTCAAAAGGAATATCCTCAAAAAGTATAGCTGAGAGTACAAGCATATAATAAAACCAAGCCCTTACTTGCCCTATGTATTCTGCTACAAACTGCGAAGGAAAGCTTTTCTTAAATAAATCTTTATTTTCAAAAGGATAATGGAATTGCGCGAAAGTCATACTTCCCGATTCAAACCAACAATCTAAAACTTCTGGAATTCTTTTGTATTCTTTTCCATTTTTTACCAGCACCATTGAATCTAAAAAGTCCTTATGTAAATCTATTTTAGCCTTAGGCAGATTTTTAGCATATTTCTTCAACTCTTCTATACTTCCAATAACAATTTTATCTCCATCTTTAGATTGCCATATAGGAATTGCTGTAGCCCAATACCTATTTCTAGAAATATTCCAATCAGGAGCAGTCTCAATAGTATACTTGACTCTTCCTTCTTTTAAAAATTCAGGATACCATTTTAATTTTTTATTTAATTCCAATAATCTGGGTTTTATTTTTTCAATATTAACAAACCAAGCAGGAATAGCACGATAAATAAGTTTAGTATCACATCTATAACAAAAAGGATACTCGTGTTCCATCTTTTTTATAAGAACTAGTTTACCTTGCTTCTTTAAAAATTCTATAATCTCTGGATTTATATCATGCACATATTTTCCAGCAAAATCCGAAACTTCTCGAGTAAATTTTCCTTTTTCATCTACTGGTTGAACAATAGGAATTTTATATTTTTTGCAAACATTATAATCCTCTTCTCCAAAAGCAGGAGCAATATGAACTATTCCTGTTCCATCCTCTTCTGTAACAAAGTCAGCAACAATTATCTTAAAAGAGTTTTTATTACTTGCAAAATAAGGAAAAAGAGGCTCATATTCTATACCCTCTAATTGTTTGCCGGTAAATTCTTTAACAATTTTATAATCTTCTTCTTTTTTATAATACCGCGAGAGTAAATCTTTAGCTAAGAGATAATTGTTTTTATCTGACTTATCTTTTATTAGAACATAATTAAGTTTAGGATTAACAGCTAAAGCAAGATTAGAAGGCAAGGTCCAAGGAGTAGTTGTCCAAGCTAAAGCATAACCCCCTTGATTCTTAAGTTTAAATTTGATTACAATAGTATCTTCTTTAAGATTTTTATAAGAATTATCCATTGCAATTTCTGCTTTAGCAAGAGGAGTTGAACATCTAGGACAGTACATCAAAATTTTTTCACCTTCGTAGATATATCCTTTATCATAAAGTGTTTTAAAAGCCCACCAAACACTTTCAATATAATCATCATCCATTGTTTTATAGGCATCATTCATATCAACCCATCTTCCAATTCTTTCAACGACAGCCTTCCAAGCTTCAGCATAACCCATAACCTTGCCCCTACAATAATCATTAAAAGTTTTAACACCTATCTTCTCTATTTCATCCTTAGAATTAATCCCTAACCCTTTTTCTGCAATGTTTTCAATAGGCAAACCATGGCAATCCCAACCCCAAACTCTTCTAACATACCTATTATTCATTGTCCAAAATCTTCCAAATAAGTCTTTTGTAATACTTCCAAGTAAATGGCCATAATGAGGCATGCCTGTTGCAAAAGGGGGGCCATCATAAAAAATATAGGGCTTAGATTTACTAGTTTTCTTTAAAGATTTCTCAAAAGTCTTGTCTTTTTTCCAAAAAGCCAGTATTTCTTTTTCCCAATCACTTATTGTCTTCATGTTCTGATATCTTTTGTATTTATTCATTTATTAACCTTACTTTTGTGGCAAGAGCCAATATCTCCAATCTAAATCATCAAATTTAGATGCAAGTTCCTCTGCTTTTGCACGATTTCTAAATAAAAGGCTTTGAAAAGTATCATAAGCCCTCATACATAACAGGGGTCTAGTTTCTCGATTATCATTATGTGTTAAAAGTAAATAATCTGCTATATCTCTAGCACACTCATAATGTTCTTGCTGAAGTTCTATTCTGAACATCTCAAGGTGTGTTCTAAAATCCCCCCATTCAAAAATTAAATCAGCTTGAAGATTAGGACAACAGGGGAGTTTTTGTGATTTAAAACAAAGATGCCTCAATTTTTCAAAAAGCTCTTCCCCAGATAATACTGGTTTTCTTTGCTCTTTCGCTTCAGAGGTTAAAGATGAATCTAGCATGATAAAAAGGCAAGCTAGAAAAAAGCTTGCCTTTAATTTATAATAATAGCAATAATTTTAGAAGTTATTGCTCTGGCTGAGTAAATCAATTCAAAATAGCATTGATTTTCTTTTGCCATAAACTACTTAAGAAACCAAGATTTTTAAATCTTATCTAAACAAACAAAAAGAAAATAAGAGTAAGAAAGAAACTATTTATAATTTCTTTTTACCGCTTCTATCCCATTCCGTAACGTTTCCACCATGAATTTCGACAGCATCGAGTTTTCTTAATTCTTTTACTTGTTTCTTACCCAAAATTTTAGAATGTTTAACAGAATCCAAATAATCTCCCAAGAACCAGAGATTTTCTCCTGAAATAAGCCATTCGCTACCGAATAAACTTAAATCAACAGGCTCTGAAAATCCCCGCAAAGTTTTTTCCCCTTTACCATAATCATCACTATACTCATGGAAGTAGCTCATTACTAGCTCGCGAATATCTCTATACAATGGCTCGCGGTATCTAAGTACAGAATGATTGGTCTTACTAATTGCCCCCCACTTTCCTTTTTTCTTAAAAACAGTTATAACGTGATCCCATTCCTCTGGAGTCGCTCTTAAGTCAACCACAAAGGGCTTGCCTAATCCATTAAACCAAAGTGCAGCGGCTGCAAAAAAAGCACCCTCAATACAATGACATTTATTATTTTTTAAAACTCCCCGTGGTGAAAGTAAGGTTTCCCCACACTCCTCAAAGTTCACAGGCATTTTGTTTAAAAAATCCTGTATTTTTGAAGGAGTATTCAATTTAGACAAAACTAATATTTCCTCTTTAGTAAATATGCTTTTATTTAATTTCATATTTTATCTTTTCTAAAAAATCTTTTTCTAGAAAATGCAAATCACTTGGAATAATAATACAAAAAGGCAATTTAATCTCCTTAATAGCTTTCAGATTTTCAAGTGTATCAAAATAAATTCTTGAATCTTCTGTTCCAAGATTAGAACAGAGGATTATTTTGTCAATATCAATTTTTTTATCCTCAAGTGCCTGTTCAAGTTCTTCAAGAGCCAAAGAAAGTTTTAAACCAATATCCACGAGTATTAAACTATGAGCTTTTATTCCAAGATTATCTTTAACAATATCTAAGAAACTAGAAGGTTTGTAATTCTTTTTAAAATCCCAAGCAGGCATACTAGCAATTTTACCAAATTTGTACAATTGTAATCCTGTTTCAGCAATAGCATCAAAAACACTTGCAGAGTATATCACTCGTGTTTTAACCCCCTGAGCCCAAGCATCCAATAACAAACTAGTATGAGTTGTAGCAAAAAGAGGACAACCATATACCAAAAGAGCAACAGGCCTAGATTTAGCTTCTTTAATCAGCATATTACTTTCAACATCTGCCCTAGTCAGAGAAGTAATCTTAAGTTTTTCGTTTTTTCCAAGTTTTAATTCTTCAAGAGCATAAGGAAAATCAACAGTATAGCTCTCCAAAAAGACTTTTTTGCATTTCTCTAGAGCCAACATTCCTTCTTTGCTTATTCCCCGTTCATTCAATCCTAAACCAATTAGATATAGCATAAAAATATAAGGAAATGGGGATTTAAAAATATGCACAACTAAATTAAAGCAGCCCAAACGCAATGTTTAAATACAAATAAACCTCCTTTAAACTATGATAATCTCTACGCCCTATCTTTTAAAAATAATTGGTGCAATCCTAATAGGCTATGCAATTCTAGGATTATCCCTTTGGTTATTTAGAAACAAAAAAGATACTAAAAAGAATTAAAGCAAATTACTTCTTTAAATTTAGAAATTTCTTATCCTTGCCCTTAATTAAAGCTATCACTAAAAGGATAATAAAATAAATGCAGGTAAGTAATTCATAAATCGGTCTTTTTAATATGAGTATTAATAAAATTAAAGCCAAACAAAGATAAAAAAGAATGTAAAACCATTTTCTATAGACAATTTCATCTTTACAAAGCCAAGCTAAAAACCAACCAACAGGTATAGCAGTCAGCATTAGTAGAATATTAAGCAACAAAATTTGCACCATCTTATAGATATAAAGAGATTCAGTTTTTAAATATATTGAACAAATCCGAAATAAGAAGCAATCCCAACAATTATCAAAATAATTACTCTTTTTATTCTAAAATTGCTCTCAAGAATAATTTGTTCAGTACTACCCCAAAATACTAGGGCTATAGATTTATTTAAATATTCACTAAATCCCTTATAATTAATAAAAGAACAAAATAAAGAACAAAATAAAATGAAACAAGATATTCAAAATCAAGAATTTTTAAAATCTGAAGTGCTAGCTGGAAAAATCTTCATCTACCCTACTGACACAATATATGGCTTGGGTTGCGATGCTCTAAACCAAGAAGCAGTAAATAAGATAAAGGAAATAAAATTTAGAGATAAAGATAAACCTATTTCAATAATTGCACCAAACATAACTTGGATTCTAGAAAATTTTGAAGTAAATGAAGAAGAAATAAAAAAATATCTTCCCGGACCCTATACTTTATTATTAAAAAAGAAAAACCCAATATTTCTTAGTTGGATTTCTAACAATGATAGAATAGGAGTAAGAATTCCTAACCAAGAATTTTGCTTCAAAATTCAAGAAACAGGAGTTCCATTTGTTACAACATCTGTAAATTCAAGCGGAGAACCTTTTGCTAAATCAATTAAAGAAATTAAATCAGAAATATTAGATAAAGTAGATTATGTTATAGATATAGGCGAATTAAACGGAAATCCTTCAACTCTAATTATAGATGGCAAGCCATTAGAAAGAAAATGAAAGAAAAATATCTTAAAGCAACTGTTCCAGAATTAACTTCTGCAAGAGCAATCAGAGCATTTAGAGCCATAGTTTTAACCCAAGTTCCAGATATAAGAAGAAAAGTAAGAAGCATCATAAGAGATAGAGAAACAAATCAACAATTTATAGAAACCCATCTAGAGATGTTAATAAATATAATTCCATTAGGTTTATGTGTTGACGAGTTTATAGATTTATCAGATTATTTATTTACCTTAGACCCCAAGGCAGCAGAAGATTATAGGAGAACCTATACTGAATTATTAGAACAAGCAATGCTACAACTAAATAAAGATCCTAGAATGTTAAGATGAGGTTCGCAATCTTATATTCGAAAAAAGATGAAGCAGGAACAAACATAGTAAAACATCTAAAAAAACATTTTCTACCACACGTACCAATAATAGAATTAAGCAAAGAATCCATCTTTAGCGAGAACATAGATGAAATTGAGGAATTAAAAAATTCGGATTTTATTGTTTTTGCAACCAAACACCAATCTAAGCAGGGAACTAAAAGTTTATCTTTACATGCTCCAGGAAATTGGAGAAATGCAGATTTTGGAGGCAAGCCAGGAAAAGTATGCAAAACCTCAAGCTTAGCACTAAAGTTTTTATTTGAAAAAATGCAAGAGCATAAAAATCAAGCAAGACTCGAGGATTATGAACTAACCATGGAATGTACTCATCATGGTCCTTTTCTAGCCAATAAACCTTGCTTATTCATTGAAATAGGTTCAAATGAAGAAGGTTGGAAAAATCCTGAAGCAGCACAAGTTATCGCAAAAACAATAGAAGATTTACAAAATTTTT
>VGKO01000015.1 GCA_016867035.1 Candidatus Pacearchaeota archaeon | reverse complement strand
AAAGTGCCCTCTTCATTTTAGGGGCGGGTGGTCGGGGGAATTGAAGTGCCCTCTCCTAACTTTTGGTTTTTACTTTAACCTTGAGAGAATTTGCAATTGAAACTAATCATATTATGCACCCTCTCCCCCGCGAGCGACCCCAAAACACGAAAGTGTTTTGAGGCTGGAGCGAGCAGGGCTGGAGAGGTCGAGCACCGCAGACCGCAGTCGAGGAGCGGAGAAGTTAAGGCGGAGGAAAATTTGGGCGTAGATAAATATAAATATTAGTTATTCTCAATAAGAATCATGCAAAAGAGAATAGTAGTCGGATTGATTCTTCTGATTTTAGCTACTGCCTTATTTATTATAGGGTGTTCAAAAAGAGAGGACATCCAGATAGTATATAATCAGACAGAATTTCCAAAAGGATTACATTCTTGTGTGAGTAGTGCTGATTGTATTGTAGTTCAGGAGAAGGGATGTTGTGCGTGTCCTGATGCCATAAATAAAAAGTTTGTTGATTACTGGAATTCTTTAGAGAATACTGGATGTCCTAATCCAGCGCCTTTGTGTCAGCCGTGCCTTTCGCCGAATTTGATGAAGGCGGTATGTGAGAATAAGGAATGTAAGGCAGTAGCTAAGTAGCCCAAATTTTCCGAGCATTAATTGTGTATAATTATATTAGGCTCTTCACTCCTCGAACTGAGCCTCCAATTCTGGAGGAATTGAGAGCTGTGAAGTTCAGAGCTGAGGGGACGAGAAACTTAGAGTTTCGAAGAGTAGAATTTTTGCGATAGTTGTTATTTAAGTCGGGAACCCCCTACTATGTGGGCGTTTAGGGCGGGTGGGAATTATCGCCACTTGAAATTATTTAGAATATAATTAAAGTCTCTATTTGCTTTGTCTATTAAGGATTTATCTTTAGTCATAATTTGCAAAGTTGCTTCACCTAACAATTTTTTATTTTGGTCAGAGAAGATAAAACAATAATACGCGGAACCATCATTTAAAATTGTATTAGAAACTAAAATCCCCCTAAGTTCACCAAAAGTTTTTTCCTCTTCGAGACCTAATTTATTATCCTTTGACTGCTCCAACAATACTCCTTTTTGACTTGCTAGAAGAGACTTAAAAGGAGTATCTAAAATATATTTTCCTGGAAAAGTTTCTGAGATGCTTTTATTAAAGGTATATTCATCATAAAAAACTAGATCAATAGAAAATTCATATTCTTCCAGAGAATTTTTTGAAAAAGTCAAACCAATCCATCTCATATCCTTTAAATTCGGATCAATGTCTCCCAAGTTGGATTTTGACTCTATATTTGAGTTTAATACTAAATCTTGTGGATAAGAAACCTCAAATCCATAGGAAGTATCTACAAAGTTTTTAGATGGAGTTGGTTTAAGAAATAAGTATGCTCCAAAAATTAACACAACGACAATTATGACGGAGATTATAATTTTAGTGGTTGTCTTTGCCATCTTTATGAAATAAATATGAGCTAGTTTTTAAGTCTTTCGCCCGAAGGGCGAGGTGGGGGTTCCCGACGTTATTAGAGCAAAAATTCTATTGAGCCTAATTCCTGTTATACGCCCCGACGACTGAAAGGAGGAGAGCGTAGCGTGGTCGAGAATTTTTCAAAGAAAAATTTGAAGAAGTGCGAACGAAGGGGCACCGTTACTTAAAGTATGTTTCAATAAAATTTCTGAAGGTTTTGTAGTAGATAAATCCCCAAATTGGATTCTTATCATAATAGTAAACTGTGTTGTCTTTTAAATCAAATATAATGGGCATTTCAAATGCTGCAAAATGCTTTTTTGGTCTTTCTTGGGCGAATTTTTTTGCATCTTCATCAACATTTGATGAAACAAGTAGTGCAAAAGAAACAACTCCTGCCTGAATTCCTCTTGGTAATCCCTTATTGTCTTTTATTGCATAATCCATACAACTCTTTGAGAATTCTTCAATTGTTTCTTTTGTAATTTTATTTGATACACCCATTATTGCAAAAAAGTTCATTTGGGTAGCAAACCATGATAATTTGAATTGTTTTTTGGTAGCAACTGTAACATCAAATGAATTGATTTTATCTTTCTGTAATTCAAAACCCTCTTGTTTGAACTTTGAATAAATTTTATTGAAATAAGTATTAGTATCCATAATATATTTACTTTAATTGTATTAGTTTAAATAATTTTCTAAAGGTGCCCCGTAGTGAGCATTGCGTATAAGCCCGGTTAGGTCTTCCGAGCGTTAGCGAGAGCCTGCAAGGCGTGACAAGAAATTCTGAAAGAATTTCGCAGAGTTGTTTGAAGGCACTTGTATTAATTTTAAAGATGGCACTTCAGGACGGCGGGATGCTGTCCAATTTTATAATGGGAAGGTTTTTATATCTGCTTCAAATAATTCAACTATGCAAAACTCCGAAGAAAAAAAATTACACGAAGAATACTACATTAAATCAGACAATTCTAATACATTAAAATATAAATGGTATAAAGAAAGATATTTTAATAATGTGAAAGGCAAGAAGATTTTAGAAATTGGTTGTGGTGACGGGGGGGTGGTTCAATTTCTAAAAGGAGAAAATGAAGTTTATGCCGTAGATATATCTAAAAATGCGATGAAATTTTTAAAACAAAAAGGAGTAAAAGCATTTTTAGCAGATGTTAGTAAAGAAAACCTTCCATTTAAAGATTCTACATTTGATATTGTAATCGCATTAGAAGTTTTAGAACACTTAAAAGCACCACAGTATGCAATAGAAGAAATACAAAGAGTTCTAAAACAAAATGGAAGGTTCGTTTGTTCTATTCCAAATCCTAGAACGGGGCATAAACTTCTATATCCTTGCCTTTTTAAATTTAGAAATTTCAAAAAATATCTTTCTAATAATCGCTTTTCCATTTTATCGGCAACAACTTATGGAATTTGCCCCCCTTTTTGGGATCAGTTTAGAACATTAATAACTAAAGAATGGAAAAAAGAAAAACAAGAATTAAGGAAAAAAGAAGGTGGTGGGCAAATTACATTCTTAACGAAGGTTGCCAGATTTATGTCGTCTGATTTAATGTCTGCTATAAAACCAAAAATTTTTGGGTGGAGTTTTGTTTATGAAACACTAAATTCGAATCCTTTTGGTGCAAAAGAAATTTACAAAGAGATAGCAGAAGAAACAAAAGGAGCATACTAATAAAAACCTTCCCGTAAATTAGGGGGCGGGTGGTTGGGGGTATTGAAGTGCCATCTTTTACTATCTTTTAATTCTCAAAGTTTAGTGCCTTCGAACAATTAGACATAACCGCTGTTAAGTGAGGGTGAGCGAAGCGAAAGTGCAACGTCCCCAAAATTTCTAAGAAATTTTGAGTTTAAAAATCGTGCGTGGGCGGGTGGGAAATTTGAATTAGTGAGGGGCAGAAATTATTCTTTTATCTTGATCTTCAATTTATTTTCCTGAATTATCTCTTTAATTTTTTTGAAGAGAATTTTACCATTTCCCATTCCAGTCAAATAAACTACAGGTTTTATGGATTTATTATTATGATGGACTTGAATACCCATAAAACATTTCTCTAAAGAAGTAATCTCCTTGTATTCAATTGTGAACTCCCCTTGCAATGAAACCTTAATCACCATTTTATCCTTATGCATGACTAATTTTGACATTGGCCATGAAGCCCATATATCTCCTTTAACATTTGGAATTGTGCGAACTACAGAGGATTGGAAATACGCCCCAATTCTTTTTTCAAATATTTTTTCTTCTGCCATTATTTATAAAAATGTTGTTTATGATTTAAATACCTTTCGAATTTTTGCCCCGAACATATCTTGGGAGCACGATTTTTGAATTTCACTTAACCTTTGTTATACGAGGGTGAGCGTAACGCAGTGAAGCGAAAGCGCAGCGTCCCCTTGCGTATGACGCAGGACACCCCCGTTTAAATAATAAAGAACAAAATTTTAATGCTGTATTGAATAAACTTTGTTTAGGATTGGAGTAACAATCGTTCCTAAAACATCCAAGATTGCGAATACTCCTAGTAATCTGAAGTAAAATTCACCCACATCATCGAACTCATTGAGAACAAGTATAATAAGCATTAATGCAACAATTGAAATGAATATTATTGTGGCTGACAATGCACCATTAACTAATGATTTTTCAGTTTTGATGAGTAAAAGCAAACAAGCGTGTGCAGTACTTGCAGCAAGCACAATGAAAATTATTAATGCTTTCCAAGAATCATCTAAATCAATTGCTTCCCAAATTACTAACACTGTATAAAGAAAGCCAATAATAGAAATCACCATTCCAGATAATGCTAGGGAGGTGAATTTTCTTTTTTCATACAAAACAGAACAACATAGTCCAGTTAAGCTATATCCTCCTATTGTTAGGGTGGTCATGAGCAATTTGAATTCTGTTTCTCCAAAGTCTCCGAATAAAAAAACAAAAATTCCAATCAGCGCACTGATGCTGAGAGAAACAATCATCGTAATTAAGAAAGTTTTTTTGAAATTAAAATTTTGTTCCATGGTATTAATGATTAATTATTTAATATTATAAAGCTTTCTATTTGTGGAAGTAAAGGGGGTGTCCGAGTAATATGTCGTATAATCGCTGTTATACGCCCCGAAAGTCCGCA
This sequence comes from Candidatus Pacearchaeota archaeon, assembly GCA_016867035.1. Taxonomy (GTDB): domain Archaea; phylum Nanobdellota; class Nanobdellia; order Pacearchaeales; family GW2011-AR1; genus CAIPOI01. The sequence continues at coordinate 7,800 of VGKO01000015.1, read as the reverse complement.
GACTTGAGAGCGCAGCGTGGTCTCCTGAAAGGAGAAGTCGAATTTCACTTAATATTATTGATTTCTGCGAAGCAGAGTATATTTAGTTAGAGCCGAGAACCCCCTACTATGTCGATAAGTTTTTATAGTTGGTTGTTTAAGGTTAAATTAGAATGAAAAAGTGGTTGATATTTGGATTTGTTGGAATAGTTGTTATTCTCTTAGGAATAGTATCTATAATATTTATTGGTAATTCTTCTAAAACAAACATATGTGGGATAGAGTACATTGATGAAATAGGTAAAATAACCATAGTCCAAGGAAAGTTATCTCAAAGTAAGGATGGTCTTTATATAGGTCCTCTAAAATTAGAAGATTCTGAATATACACAACCACGTTTTGATGAACTAAGAAGCGAGGTATATGCGGATGTTGAAGCGAAAGGTCTTCTGAAAAAAGTTCCTTCAGGTTTAGGCTATATTCCAGGCGGGCAAGTAAGAATAGACGCTTGTGAAGAGCGCATTGTTTTAACAAATATAGAATATATTCGTAGAGTTAATTCCTCAAGTTAGAAAGAGGGTTCTCGGCTCGTTCTTTAAGTGAAATTCGATTGCGTATAACAGTCTTTAAGCGCACTTTCATATTTGGGGGCTTAAAGAGGGCAGATTTGGGGGTTTTGGGTTGGCGTGTCTGGAAATTTTAATAAATTAGGAGGTATTTTTAGCATTTTTGAAGTGTAACATATATATTTAAACATAGTATAATGAAGCATATAATTATGGGCTATGTTCCGAGGGATTTGGATTATGCAGTTTCTAGGGAACTTAAAAGAAGGCGTTCAAGTGATAGGACTACTAAATCATATCTTTATTGGATTCATAGATTTCTTGAATTTTCGGGAAAAACAATTGATAAGATTAGTAAAAAAGAAGTTCGTGAGTTTCTTTACTATCTTGATGAAAATAAAAAACTTGCTGGAAATACCCTTAATGTTGCTCACATGGCCATTCGTTTTCTTTTTGAAGAAGTTTTGGATAAAAAAATTTGGATTGATATTAAATATTCCAAAGTTCCAAAACAAATACAACGATATCTAACAAAAGAAGATATTATTAAATTACTTGGCGCTATTAGAAATCCAAAGCATAGGCTTATGATTTCTCTTCTTTATTCTGCTGGACTTAGGGTTTCTGAATTAATTAATCTTAAAATAGGGGATTTGCATTTTAATGAAGGCTATGGTTTTGTTAGAAATGGTAAAGGTGGGAAAGATAGAGTTTTTGTTATTGCCGATAAGATCAAGCAAGAACTTGAATTTAGATGCAGGGGTCAGGATATTGGGGGGTTTGTTTTTTTAACTAATCGAAAGAAGAAATATTCTGTAAGAACAATTCAAGCTATTGTAAAAAAAGCCTCTTGTAAAGCAGGAATTGCTAATTGGAAAGAAGTACATCCGCATACCTTAAGACATAGTTTTGCAACTCATCTAATTCAAGAAAATTATTCCATTACTGATGTTCAAGCCTCACTTGGGCATAAATCCCCTGAGACTACGATGGTTTATTCTCATGCTTCTGGAAAATTAATTGGTATAAAAAGTCCGCTTGACCGGCTTCAATAGAAAGACCAATATTACTTATGTCCACCATAACCAAAGATTTATATATAAGGTGGACATAAGAATAATGTAAAATAAACAAAGAAAAAACTATAAAGTGAATTAAAATGACATATACTGAAATTCAAGAAAAAAACGGAAAAAAATATTATTATAGAGTTAAATCCATAAAGCTAAATAAAAAAGTAATAAAAAAAAGAGTTTATATGGGTGTTAATTTACCTTTTGAAGAGATTAATAAAAAAGAGAAAAATGCAGATAACGAACTTGGATTGTTATCGGTTATCCTTAATAAAGAAGACTTAAAAACTATAGAAGAAATAAAAAAAGATTTTTTAAAAGAACCTCCTGAAAATTATGAAAATCGTTATGAGGTATTTTGTTCTTTATTCACCTATGATTCTACGGGAATAGAAGGCAATACTTTAACACTTGATGAAACTTCATTTTTACTATTTCAGGGTATTGTTCCAAAACAGAAATCATTAAGAGAAATAAATGAAGTTTTAAATCATAAAAAAGCTTTTGATTTTATATTAAATTATAAAGGAGACATAACCAAAGAGTTCATTCTAGAATTACATAAAATGGTTACAGAAAATACCCTTAAGCAGGAATTAATTTCCCAAATTGGTAAGTACAGAACCGTTCAGGTATATGTTGGGTCTTCTCTTCCACCAAATCCCTCTGTGGTTCCTGAAAGAATGACTTCTCTTTTAAAATGGTATTCTAATAATAAAAATAGATTAAACCCTCTTGTTCTTGCTTCTTATTTTCATGCAGAATTTGAAAAAATACACCCCTTTGTTGATGGAAATGGGAGAACTGGAAGATTATTAATGAATTTTATTCTATACAAAAATAGACTTCCTATGATAAATATTCCAAAAAAGAAAAAATTTAGGTATTATAAAGTTCTTAAAGAAGCACAATATAAAAATAATCTTCTTCCTTTTATGAAATTTCTAATTAAGCTCTTAAAAGAAGAAAGATTAAGGTTTTAGAAAGTCCGCTTGATAAACTATAAACCTACCCTCAAACATACCAACACAGAACAAAAATCTTTAAAAGCCCTGGGCGTATGAATTAATTATACAAAAGGTGAAAAAAGAAAATGAAAGTTCGATTAGATAACCCAAAACTGTTTTCAGATGTAATCTCTATTATATCTGAGTTAGTTACAGAGGTTAAGATAAAAGTAACTCGAGATGGAATGTCTATTGTAGCAATTGATCCTGCAAATGTTGCGATGACTGTTTTTATTCTTCCTGCTCCTGCTTTTTCACAACTTGAAGTAGAAGAAGAAAATCTTGGAGTTAATCTAGATAATTTGAAAGCTGTTCTTAGGCGATGTTCTGTTGGAAGCTCCCTTGTAATGAGCACAGAGGATAATTTAATTAAACTTGAGATAATTGATAAAATCAAGCGCGAGTTTACTCTAACACTCATAGATTTAGAAAAGAAAGACAAGCCTGTTCCAACACTTGAGTTCACAAGTAAAGTTGAAATTAATTCAATTGACTTGAGTGAGGCTATTGAAGATTGTGCAATTGTAGCTGATTCTTGCACACTTGAGACTGCTCCTGAAAAATTCATGATAAGTGCTCGAGGTCCCTTGAATGCTGCCAATTTAACCTACTCGAGCGATGAAGTTAGACTTGAATCTCCTACACCGAATAAAGCCAAATACTCTATAGAATATTTACAAAAGATGATACGCGGAGCAAAGATTGCTGAGAAAACTATTATTAATTTCGGGCAAGATTATCCTTTAAAACTAGAGTTCAGAGCACCTCTAATGGAATTATCATTTATTCTAGCTCCAAGAGTTGAATCCGAGGATTAAATCTTCTTTGTCTTTAGAATACAAGCCTTGCAAGGTTTGTAGTGTCTCTTTATGAAGAAAGATTGGCTGTTACTATGAACCTTGAATTTCTTTTTAACTAACTTACCAAGTCTACAAAATCGGGTGTGATATCTCTTAGAAACACTTGAACCTACATAATTAAAATGAGGTATCTTTAGTTTCTTGGATTTTTGCTTAACTACTTTTACTTGCCTAATTATTTTAGGCTCGATTTGTTTTTCTACTACTCTTATAACTGGCTTTTCAACGACTTTTATAACTGGCTTTTCTACTATTTTTTCTACTATTCTATCAACAGGTCTATCAATTACTCGAGTTTGTACTTGAGTTCTTACAGAGCTGATTACTCTAAAAGTTCTTGTTAAAGCTAAACCAAGCAAAATAACACAATAAGCTACTAAAAGCAAGGTGATTAAAAGTAAAAGGTTATAGCTATCGAATTGAAATATTAATTGCCCAACTATTCCGCCTAGAACTAAAATAAGCAAGGTTAACAAGGCTAAGCCTAAATTAAATCTATTGAAAGAATTAAAGCGTTTAATTTCTGTGTTTTCCATATAAAACTCGAGGTTTCTAGGTTTATAAATGTTGTGTTTGTTACTACTTGATAATTAATACTTATTCTAGAAAACAATTCTTTAAACTTAAAAAGGTTTAAATAGCAAGTATTACTTGATAAGATTAAATATATTTGGTAATATAAAGTAATACTATGAAGGTTCGAGTCTCAGCTACAATAGATAAGGAAACAGAAGATATAATAGAATTCTTAATGAAAACAGGTAAGTTCAGAAATAAGTCTCATGTTATTGAAGATGCAATTAAATTATTAAAGGAACAAGAACATAAAAAATGATGAGTAAAAAAGCGCAGGTGATGATATTTGTGGTTATAGCACTTATGATTGTTGTGATAATTCTTGCTTTCTTTTTATTTCAGAATAGACCCGGGGCAAAGGTTAGTGCTACGGAAGATCCTCAAGCGTTTATAAGATCTTGTGTAGAGAAACAAGTTATAGATATTGAAAAACAAATTCTCGAGAATAATGGCTATTTGGGTGTAACTAAAAATTATATGCTTTACTATGGTAATAGGGTGCCTTACTTATGCAGGTCTTCAGAATTTTATACTCCTTGTATGAATCAAGAACCCATGCTTATTGAAAAAATAAGAAAAGAGATAGATACTAAAATAACTGCAGAAAGTGAAAAATGTTTTGATAGTCTTATAAAAGAAGTAAAAAGAAAAGGATATTCTATTGTATCGAATAAAACAGAAGTAGAAATAAGATTTGAAGGAAATAATCTTATTGCAGATATAAATAAACCATTGGTAATAAAAAAAGAGAAGGAAATAAAGTCTTATCAAAATTTTGGTACTATAATCCAAAGTCCGCTCTATCTTTTAATAACTACAAGTCAAAGAATAGTAGATTATGAGTCTGCACTCTGCGAATTTAATAATATTAATTGGATGTTATATTTTAAAGAAGTTGGAATAAAAAGATTTGTTACTAGTGATGGAACAAAAGTTTATGAAGTTAGGGATAAAGCTAGCGATAAAAAAATAAATTTTGCAGTGCGTAGTTGCTTACTACCTGCAGGAATATAATCGAATTAAAGGATTATGAATAAAGAAAAACAAAAAAATAAAATGAAAAAGAAATTAATAAGCTTATTTGAAATAACAACCCTTATGTTTTCTATGTTTGCATTTATGTATTTTATTAGTTTTGCTTTTTTAATTTCAGTTCCATTGGCTTCAGCTGTTACTTATACTCCTACTGGGTGTTGCATTGAAGGAAATGATGGAGCTATTTGTCAAGATTTTAGTTTTCTCGAACAAGACATGTGCAAAACAAATTTACTATCTACTAATTGTGCAAGTGTTGAAAATTGTCAAAAAGGATGTTGTTATAGTGCTTCCGAGGGAATATGTTCTTTAAACTCGCCTAAGGAGCAATGTCTTCTTAATGGTGGAAATTGGACAAAGAGCCCGAATTGTGAGATACCTCAATGTACACTTGGTTGTTGCGTGCTTGGCGAAGAAGCTTCGGTTACAACGCCTAGAGAATGCACAAAATTATCTAGACAACTTAATTTTGAAACTAATTTTCAACCCATGGATGCGAGCGGGGCCTGCCAGGCTTATACTGGTGGAAGTACAAAAGGCGCTTGTTTAACCTCGACAAATGATTATTCAGGCGAATTTAATTGCAAGTTCACAACTAAGGCAACTTGCAAATCAGGAGATTTTAGACCTAGATTTTTATGCACTGCTCCTGAATTAAATACTATCTGTAAACCTTCTAAAAAAACAACTTGTATTGATAGCAAAGACCAGGTCTATTATTTAGACACTTGTAATAATTTAGCAAATGTTTATGATTCAACTAAGTTAGAAGACGAAGCTTATTGGACAGTTAAAATTGACCCTGCAAGTTCTTGTTCTAGTCCTGGAAAAGATTGTGGAAACTGCGATTATATTTCTGGAAGTGTTTGTGAAAAATATCGCGATGGAAAAGATGCAAAGCCCACTTATGGCGATAATGTTTGCAGAGATTTAAATTGCGCTAATGGAAAAAAACATGGAGAAACTTGGTGTATAAGTGATTATACTAATACTGAAACAGGAGTTGCCCCTATTGGCTCGAGATGGTTTAAGGGAATTTGTATGGACGGAGAAATTACTATTGAACCTTGTGCTGACTTCAACAATGAAATTTGTATTCAAGCAAGTTCAAACTCCAGAACAGAAGCACAATGCATCATGAATGATTGGAGAAGTTGTATTTCTGCTAATGATGAAGAAACTTATGAGCAAGTGGAAGATGAATGCGAAGATTATGAACAATGTATAATGTTTTTAGATATACCTGGAAATGAACAATATGTTGGTTTGCCAGGTTTTATGAGAACAAACACTATTACTAGTGATTTTACTGATCCTCGTGGAAGAGTTGGTACAATTGGAGCAAATGCAAATACAATTTTACCTCATTGTGTTCCAAAAAATACACCAGGAATGGTTTTCTGGGAAACTCAAGATTCGAGTCAAGCCCTACAAAATATGTTATCTGGAGGAAATTCAAGCGGGTCTGGTTCCAGTGGTTCTAGTAGCTCAAATGCTCCAATAGCTTCAGCTGGAAACCAATATGGCGGAACACTAGCAGAAACCCAAGCAATCTGCAGTCTCGGAAGTTTTACTTGCGTAAGTCATAAAGTAACTGATAATCCTAACGGAGATACAGAAAAAACCGATAGAGGAAACTGGCAATGTAACTTACAAGCAGAAAATTCAGAAGCTCAAGAAACTGTTCCCCTAATGCTCGAAGCTTTAAATGAGAGATGTAGAAGTCTTGGACCTTGTGGTTTATATGTAAACATAGCCGGAGAAATTGGAAATAATGAATTTGATAATTCAACTATTTCTCGAACCTATCTTGATGCAAACGGAAATTCACATATAAATTATAATGTTCAAGGTTATGAGCTTGGGGAAGGATATTTATCAGGTTTGTCTGGAAAACCAGGACTAGTGAGAGCAGGAAGCTTAAAAGATTTAACAATGGCTCTTGCTCGAGCAATAATAACTGGAAAATTAACTTCAGAAGAAACAGCTACAAGAACTGGAATAGCTCAACAATCGCAATCAGCTATTTCAGCAGCAAATGAGAATACGCAAAGCAATCAACAAATAATAAGTAATGTTGGTGGAGCAATAGGGACATTAGGATTATCGCAAATGAGTTTCGGAACAGCAGGGGTAGCGGGCGCTGCAGGAGCTACAACAGGAGCAGTAGCTGGAACAACAACACTTACTGCAGGAATGGTATCCTCTACCCCAATGGTTTTTGGTGCGAGTTCGGCTTCTACAATTAGCGTTGGTGGAACTGTTTTTAATACTGCTAATGGTGCTGTTTTTGTCACTCAACAAGGTGGGACTCTTGTTGCAACTCAAGCACAGGGGCTTGGAACAGTTACAGCCTATGCTGCACCCGGAGATGTCGCCGTTGTTACACCCGCTCCAGGAACTCCTGCAGGAGGAAGTGCAGGAGCAGGCTCGCTATTAGCAGGAGCAGCAGTTGGAATGATGGCAGGATATTGGATTGGTGTAATGATTGCAAGAAATTCAGGAATGACTCCGGGTGAAACCACAAGTTTTGTTGGAGCAATGATGGGTGTTGGAGCAGCATTAGGAACTGCTGCAGTTGCAGTTTATAGCGCTGTAACAGCAACCACAACTACTGGAGCCACTGTGGGATTTGCCGGATTATCTTGGGCAGGATTTTCAGCTGCACTTGGGCCTGTTGGTTGGGTAATATTAATTGCAGCAA
>VGKO01000014.1 GCA_016867035.1 Candidatus Pacearchaeota archaeon | reverse complement strand
CTGTATTTTTAATTCAGAAAGGAATTTTTAGTTTGATTTCTTAACTAATAATAAAATATTTAAACTACAAGAAACAATAATAATCATGAAAAAAGAAGTGAAAGTAGTTATCCTCTTTGCAATTGTGGTTTTTATTATTTTAGGTTCAGCTTTTGTTTCTGCTAATTGGTTTAGTGATGTTTGGAATAAAATAACAGGCAAAGCCACACAACAGGGCTTTGCGGGTTCTCCTGCCCCAACAAGTATTGGGCCAACACAAGAAGAACAAAATTGCATGATGGCTTGTGCGACTAGCATGGGATGTACTCCTATGGACATGACTTGTATGGCGAATTATAGTGAAAAGTGTCAAACTCAATGTAATGCTAAAAAACCAGAAGTTACAGAAGAAACAAGTTGTATGGAGACTTGTGTTCTTGTTGGTTGTGGGGAATATGATTTTACTTGCCAAAATAATAATAAAGAAAAATGCGAGAAAGAATGTGACATGATAAAAGAGCCAGAAGCAAAAAATGCAGAAGAGGCATGTATAAGAGAATGCGTTAATGCAAAAAGTCCAGGAACAATCTGTCAAGCAAGTCAAGAAGGAGAAATAGGTAATTCAATATGTAAAGAATGCGCGAAAAGTTGTGAACATCTTTACGAAGGGCCATGCCTAAATGAAGAAAAACTTGAATTAAAGAAGAAAGAATGTCAAACTTGTGAAAACTGCTATGGTGAACCTAAAATGGGACCTTCTGGGGAAGGATGGGATTGTATTATTGATGTTGAATGTAAAGATGCAAGCGCAGAGTTTGGAGATAATCCTGGAAGTGGAGAAGGAATTCTAAGCATAGTTGGTGAGAGTGTGGGAAATGTCTTTGAAGCAATAGGAAATTTCTTTAGTAATATTTTTGGGGGAGATAAAGAAACTGAACAAGAGCCAGAAGTTCAAGAAACAAATACAGAAACTGAAACTACACCTTAATGATTAAAAGCCCACAATAAAAAGTCAATAAGATAAACTTGCTCGTTTTCTGCGTCCCACAATAGATTTCTCGGACTTAAAGCACCTCGTCCTGGAGTAAAACCAGCTTCTCGCAATCTTTCAAGTTCTCGCTTGGCTTTTTTTGTTGGAATTATTCTTGAATCAATTGGTAAAGAGTCTACATCAGGAAATTCGCAAAAGTCCATTACAAAAGCAGGGAAAAATTCTACTAAAGTTTCTTGAGTAGCTCTTGGAGTATAATGTAATGGAATATTAAAAACACCATAGGGTCTAGGTACTGGTGCTCCAAAAGAACGAAGCCATTGTGCAATCTCAAATTCATGAACCAATTCTGCTATTGCAGGAGGATCTCGTCTTAAATTACCCCTGCCTGCTCCAAGAAACTTTCCTACTTTTCTCCCACCCAAATCATAAATAGTTGCTTGTCCTCCAGAACGAACAATTCTCTCTTCGTATTCTTCTCTCCTATAAAAACAAGTTCAAAGGGTGCCATTTTAATCTAAGCCAATAAAAAAAGGTTATTTAAAAATCTTTCCAAAGATCAAATCAATAAAAAAGCAGTAATTATATAAACTTTAATTACTTTTATAATTTATGGGGATAAGAAGCCTAATCGCAAGCTTGGGTTTAGTCGCTTTAATTAGTTCTGTTTCTTTAGCTGCAACTCAAGAGAATGCCAAGGAAAGAGAATTAAGAGAATACAAATCTCTTATTACCACCAATTATACTGCGAAACTTGGCGATAATACTGATTCGATGATAATAAGGTTTTGCAGAGAATATTCTTTACTTGTGAAAAAAAAGGTTTTCAAAGAAAGGAATGAAAAAAGCTCAAGAATTATAGCAGGCAATAGTTATGTTCTTGGAGTAAGTACTAATTTTCCTTATACAATAGGAAACCCCAGCAAGCCAAAATCCCCAACACCAGCTCCAAAACCAAATGAATCAGATAATATCACAACCAACAAACCTTCTGAAATGGACTTGCTAAGGAAAGCCATTAAAGATGCGTTGTAATTACTTGGCTAAAGAGTTTGTACTTCCCTTATTACCATAAAGTCTCTCGCCAAATTCTGCAAAAGTGCAACCATATGTGTTTTTATAAGCAGTATCTAATATATTTCTAAGAACTTTTTCTGTTTGTATAGCCCTATGTTTATAATATTCAGAGTTTTTTCTTTCTATTCCTTCAAGAGCCTTAGCTAAATCTGCTTGTGATTCTGATACAAAAATTTCTGTCTGAAGCAGAGAAGATTCTAATTTAAAAGTGTCTCCTATTAATCCGTGTCTTCTTTCTTGTTCTTTTGCTTGTTGATAACCTAAGGTTCCAATAACTCCACCAACAACTCCGGCTGAAACAAGGGCTGAGGCTAACATAACTCGACCCCAGTATTACTATGTGCTTTAGTAAAATTTTTTATTCTTTGCATAGTTAAAGAATGGGGTTTTGAATCTTTTCTTGAACTCAAAACTTTTTGTTCTTTTTCATAAATTGTTTCTAAAATAGTTTTAGCCATACCCAAATAAGCTTGTGCTTGTTGATCTAACCAAACTTTTGCTTCTACACTTCCATCTTTAATGGGAATTAAAAAATAATCATCCCAAGAAACAATTAGGTGTCCATTACCATGTCCTCTCGCATTTCTTAAATGAGTTAAATCCCCCCTAGGATCATGGACTTGACTAAATACTTCATATATTTCGCGATTATCAGTTGTTCTTGGGGCATCTTGAACTCTTTCTTTCAAATCTCTAAGGTCTATGTCCATTTTTCTTGCACCATAAAGAGATTGTAAGAAGCGATTCAAATTATCTGCAAAATTCTTAGTACATAAAGCAAATTCCCCCATATAAGAACTTGCTGTTCTGCTTTGTTCTCTTACTCTACGAGCTACCTTTTGATTAGGAATTTTTCTTTTACTATATTGAAGAGTATGTAGAACACCACGATAAGCACGAGCCATGTTCTCGGATTCTCTAACTATACCTTCCCCATAAAAATCTATTGGAGGGTTTCCTGGAAGTTCTTGTGAAGATAATTGTCTTCTTCCAACTATGTTTGCCACTAATACTTGAACTTCTGCAAATAGTTTTTCTAGTCCCATAAAAAATCCAATAAAACCTGACTTAAAAACCTTACTATTTTTAATTACTTTAAAGTTACAAAAATTTAGAATTGCACAAAAATTAATAAAATAAAGAAAACGCCCCAACCTCGAATTTCACTCTCCTCGTTCAATTCTCGGTTTAATGTAAAGAATTGTTCGAAGAACAATTATGCATTTCATGTGCATAAACGCCCCAACCGAGAATTGAACTCGGGTTTCATCCGTGACAGGGATGTGTACTAGCCACTATACGATTAGGGCACAAACAAATTGTATTTCTGTGAGTATTAATTGTCACGAAAATTACAATCTAATTGCTTAATAATATGGAAGAAAAGGCATTTATAAATTTAATGCTTGATTCTCCTTGTACTCTTTCTTACTTAGCAATGGATTTATAATCTAAAAAAATATATGTTTGTATGGAAAAGAGGGTTGTGGGATTCGTGAAAACCCGCCGGAGGTTTTAACTATGGAAAAAATCAGGTGGTTGATAAATGTAGTTTTGTTATTAATTTTACTCGACTTAATTATACTAGGATACTTCTATATTTTAGGAAATCCTTTTGAAGGACCAAAGCAATTTAGAATAAAAAATAGCGATACTCTGCAAGTTCCCTTGGGGTTAAATTTAAGCAACGAAGTTACTCAATTTTATCCAAATATGAGGTATAATCATAACGAGTTATCTTTCTACATTGATCCTGGTTGCCAGGAAGGAAAAAGAATAAGAATGCTTCAAGCATTTTTAATAATAAATAGTGAAACAGGAATTCTTAGTTTTTATCCCTCAAGTTCATTAGAAGCAGATATAATTGTGGACTGTACAAACTCTTTGCTAGAGAGTGATGACACTTCATTTATCGTAGGTGAAGGCGGTCCAAGCAAGATAATAAATTCTAGCCTTTATCCAATAATTTTACAAGGAAAAATAATTCTTTATAATGAATCTTCTTGCTCTCAACCAGTCACAGAATTGCATGAGTTATTACATGTTTTAGGATTTGATCATATGAATGACCCTGAAAAAATACTTTACCCTTATCTCGGATGCAATCAAACCATGGACTCAAGAATTGTAGAGAATATAAAACAACTTTACGCTCTTCCTGCTCTACCTGAATTGTATTTTCTACAAGCAGAAGCTTCTAAAACAAATAGCTATCTAAACTTTAATGTCCAAGTAAATAACCAAGGAATAGTTGACGCCGAAGAAGTTACTCTTAAAGTTTATGAAGATAGCGTTTCTCAAGACAACGAGGTTGGTTCTTTTAATCTTAAAATAATAAAAATGGGAGAAGGCAAGTCTCTTGAGGTAACTAACTTAAAACTGCCTTCAAGAGCAACAAAAAATATTATTTTAAAAGTAGAAACAAATAGCGAAGAATATGATCTTAAGAATAACGAAATAACAATAACTATCTAATTATTCGATTTCTTCAGAATCATCTAAGTCTGATTCGAACTCTAAATCTTCATCATAATCTTGTTCAATTTTTTCGCTTTCCTCTACCATGTTGTGCAAAAACGCAAAATACTTATGGTTTTTAAAGCTTGCCCTTGAGCAAAAAAGGTATTTAAATTGAAAAAACTTGGAGTATTATGCGGATATTTAAAACAAAAAGAAGTTTCAAAAAAGAGTTCAAAAGACAAATAAAATGGGCTATTGCGGCTGCTGTTGGCTTCACAATCGCTTATGCTTGGCGAGATGCTGTAATTGTTTTAACAAAGGATATTGTTACCAGAATTGCAGAGTCTACTAGGGCAGGTTTAACGAGCATTTATTCTGCCTTATTAATTACTTTAATAGGTGTTTTGATAATTCTCGCGAGCTCGCGATTACTGAGGGATAAATAAAGTTAGATAAAACTAGAAAGGAAAAAAAGACCAACAATAATTAATACAAAACCAGTAATTTTCATAATAAAAATCGCGTTTTCTTTTCCATATCTTTTAACTGCATTAGTTCCATCGCCTACTTCTAAGAATTGCAAGAGAAAATTATTTGGTTTAAAAAAACAAAACATCCCTATTAAAAGAAGAGCTAAGGAGAATATTAGTTCTATTATCATACTTTGCCTAAACAAAACTAATTTAAAAAGTTATCCCGGCTCCCCGAACCGAATGAAAGTGTGCGTTTACGCACAGAATCGCTTTAGAAAATATTAGAATAATTTTTCAAGACCTGCTTTAATATTATCCAATGCTCTTGGAACCATCATCAAAAGAACAAGAGATGTAATCCCTTGATAACCCAACCAAACAATCTGGATCCCAGTTCTTAAAATTCTCTGTCTTGTTGGGTATGAACTTGGCGTATCATGAAATGCAGACTCTGCTTTTCCAAAATTTAGAGCGGCCCTAACCGCACCAGAAAGAGGAATCCAATATCTTGGGGAGAATTCTCCTTTGTAAGTCTCTTTAAAGTTAGGTTGTTTTATCATATTCTTAATAGAATAAAACACCTTTTAAATCTTTCTATTATGTTGTTACTAAATAAGAATAACACTTATCCCGGCTCCCATTCTGCTCGCCGGGGATTTAAAGTTTCAAGAGAACATAGACTTCGCTTCGCTCAGTCTCTTCGAATCTGCAGGAGCCGTGCTATTGCAAGACAATAGCAAGAAATCCCGGCTCCCAGATTCGAACTGGGGACACGCTGGTCTACAGCCAACTGCTCTACCACTGAGCTAAGCCGGGTTAATATGGAGAATTTTGCAAGGTATTTAAAGATTTGTTTGTGAGAACTAAGCAGGTACTGGTGTTTGGGGATTTAGAAGCAAATCATATTGCCTAGATAGTTCTGAAGGATTTCTAAATAAATCCCGGGGAATATCAATTTCTTTATGAAAATTTGGATTAGGTCTCCAGTAACTTTGTAACTGCCATCCTGCTGCTCTCATTAATGCCTCAAAAGTTCTATCGATTCTTGCTTCTTCTAGTCCTATTGCTATAAGAGTATCAATAATACCATTAAAATTAAAGCCGTTTCGGGGATGAATTGAGCTTATATTTGGACCTGTTATAATTCCATCTTTAAGATGGGGCGCAAGGTCTACTCTTGGCATTACTATTTGTTTACCTTCTCTTCTTAAAAGTTCTTCAATAGTACTATGACCTAACTGTACATCAAATTCTGTTGGTCCTGCTGGAACACCACTATAATCATACTTTTCAGCAATAGAAACATATCTTCCAAAAACACCTATTGCCCTCACCAAAGCTTTTACCATTAAAGCTTACCATTTTTAGGATTTAAAAAGATTATTGCGATAAACTACTCTATCTTTGGCTTTTTGCTCTCGTTATTAAAGAATGCCGGATTGGATGAAGCATCTTTGATTTTTCCTTCGTACTCGTAAATTGCTCCTGCTGGAGGCAATTCAAATCTGCCCATAACTCCAATCTTAGAGTAAATAATATAGCTGAATACTCGCTCTTCGCCTCTTCCTAAGCCATTGATATTCCATTCAATTCTTCTATTCTTCTCATCTATTCTATCGGGAGCAACAGCGCCGTATCTTTCAAATAATTTTACCATAGGTGGCAATCTATCAATAATTCTTATCTTTTCTACAAAATCTCTGGCTTTTGCATAAAGAGTAACTTTTAATGCAAATTCTCCGCCCTTAGTATGAACAAAAGTAACTTTCTTCTTTAGTACTAGTTTATTTCTAATATATTTATCTGCAAAATAATAAATTAAGATTATAGCAACTATAATCCCAATCAATATCCACCAATTAGTTCTTACAACAACATCAAGGCTCTTTCCTGGACCGATTTCCTTTTCAAAGATATAAGTTGCTTTAAAGCCCTGGGTTTCTTTTCTTGTGTAAGGTATATTAAAACTAGTGAATAAACTAGAGAATAAATCTTTTGTTATAACCACATTAACTGCTGTATTAACATTTCCCTTGTTTATTTTTTCAATTTCTCTTCTTACCAAAATCCAGCCTTCTAAAGAATCTTGAGTTTCTATTCCTGGCATTTCATCAAACTTTACTATTGTGCTTGTAGAGGTTGAAAGTTCAGGAATAACAATCTTAGCGTTTACAATATAAGGACCAGCAACTAACTCGCGTAGCTTATCTTTATCTAAGTCTACTTCAAATCTCTTTTTTTCATAAGCGGCTAAGGAAAATTCTTTGTTTAAATTAAAAAAAGAAGAAGATAAATCTAATTTAACACTAGAATATACATGGCCGGCTTTATTATCAAAATTAATAATTGCTTTTTGAGAAAGAGGATTAATATTATCAACTGTAAATGTGAAGGCATCTCTTAAGTTAGCTATACTTATTGCAAGCTCATCATCATTAATTCCTGATTTTTGTCCAACTATTTTGTATACAAAGCTATGATAATCCGGGGAAACCTTAACAGGTAAAGAAGGATAAGCCTTTAAAACAATCTCTTTTGTTTCGCCTTGGGCAATTGTAAAATTCTCAGTTGGTTCTAAATCAATTCCAACTAAAGAATATATTCTAAAAGTATCTGTAGGTCCTAGGTTCTTGATTTTAACATTGAAGGTTGCAGGCCAATTCAAATCCTTAATAGCCATAGAAGAAACTGTCTCTTTTTTAATTTCGAGATTTGCAGAAACCAATACAGAATTTATTAAAACAAATGCCAAAATTACCGAGAGTAAAACACCAAATTTTTTTTCAACCATAATATTTATTGTAAGTTGTTATTTTTAAATATTTGTATTGTTCAAAAAAGTTGTATTAAACCAAGAAAATAAAAATTATCACAGAATTTATTTAAAATTATTGAGGCAATTGAGCATTTCCAAGACTTGGAGTTTCTGTTCCAGATTGTGCTTGGTAGTATTCTTTGCCTTCAAAATTGAAAATTCCCGCAATTATATTTGAAGGGAATCTTTTAGTTGCAGTATTGTAATATTGAATTGCTTGAATATAATTTCCTCTTGCTGTTGTGATTCTATTTTGGGTGCCCGCTAATTCATCAGTTAAGGCTATGTATTGCTTATTAGCTTGTAAGGTTGGATAAGATTCTGCTACTGCATTTACAAAAGCAGTTATTCCTGTATTCATTTGTTGTCCTGCTGCGTCCTTTGCTAATTGTGTACTGGCTGAACTCGGGGTTACATCTTTAACAAATTTGGTTTCAGCACTTACTGAACTAGCAACAACAGAAACTAAATTAGGAATTAAATCAGCTTGTCTTTGATATTGGTTTTCAACTTCGCTCCATTTTCCATCTACATTTTGATTAAGAACTACAAAATTATTGTAAGCGCCAACAAACCATAAAACTAGAATAATAACTACTGCAATTAAAACCCACCAGCCCCAATGCATTCTCTTTTTTTCTTGTAATTGTTGTTTTGCCATCTTTTGTCTCTTATTATATAATTCTATTTTATTCTAATATGTATATGGAAAGTTTATTTAAAAACCTATCTACTTGCGCCACCGCCACCGAAGGAGCCGCCCCCAAATCCACCACCAAAACCCGAGCCGAAACTAGAACCAGAGTGATGCGAAGGTAAAAATAAAAACCCAGAAGCTGCTCGAAGTTCTTTTGGGATGAAAAAGCGAAGAACGATCGCGAGCACAATTCCACCTATAAAAAAAGCAATTAATCCTGTAATTATATATGCTATAAATAACATAATTGAACCAAAATTACCAAACCCTACTAGATACTTGTATTTTTTATTTTTAGGATCTTTTAATTCCTTAGGGGTTTTTTTGTTTTTTAGAAGTTTTGCTTGGGCTTTCTTCATTTTAATAATAAAAATAATGAATAAGATAAGTATAACTGCTAAAATAATTAACATAAAGCTAGAATCATTACTTTTTCCTGCTTGGCCTGACTTAATCTCCTCGGAATTTTCTATTAAGATTTTAGACATTTCAATAGAAAATAAAATAATTCCTCGCGAGACATTTCCTGAATCTCTAGAAGGAACATAAAACTCATCGAGATACCTGCCAATTTTAGAGTCAGGTAAAATCCCCTCTAAACCATAGCCTGTTTTAACAACAAATCTTTTTTCTTCCTTACAATATAAGGCTAATAGTCCATTATTTTTATCTTTTTTACCTATGCCCCATTGTGTTGCAAGACCTTGAGCATAACCATCATAATCCCCTTGACAAGAATCAATTGTAACAATAACAAACTCGGCTGTTGTATTTGCCCGAGTTTCTTCAAGTAGACCGGAAAGCATAGCTTTTTCTTCTTGAGAAAAAATGTTAGCATAATCATTTACATAATCGTTAGTTGGGGCGGGAAATTCAAAGGCTGAAACTAGACTAAAAGAAAATACTAAAAATAAAGTAAAAACCAAGGTTATAGAAAATAAATTAGCTCCTTTTTTCATCATAACTAAAAACCAGAGCTGTTTAAATACCTATTCCCACAGATTTCCAAAGCTTTATAAACCCTAAAAAGGACTTATTAGTATAAGTTAGATAAAGATTATTCAATTAATCAATATCACATCATATTCACATCAACTTTTATTTTTGTTGATAGCTCAAGAGAGCAAATAGTAGATTATAATTAGAAACGACAAAAAGAAATAGAAGAAAAGAAAGAAATATAGAGTAAAAGAAGGCTTTTTCTAACTTATTAAATAAAAATACAAAAACAAACAAACTCAAAAATCAAACTAAACCCTCAGAAAATTAAAAATTTTCTGATTCATTCAAAATTTACATTTTGAAGAGTACCGGTTTGGCTTAAAAGATTTTTGAGATTCAGAAATTAAAAATTTCTGACTGTTCGTTTTTAACAAAACAAACATGGCAAAAATAGCACCAAGTTCAATAAAATACATAATTTATGCTAAATTCAGTGCAGAAGGCGCAATAGAAAAGCCTGACGTAATCGGAGCTATATTTGGGCAAACCGAAGGTTTGCTTGGCGAAGATATGGAAATGCGTGAATTGCAAAAACAAGGAAAAATAGGAAGAATAGATGTTAATCTAGTTCTTGAAGATGGAGTTTCAAAAGGAGAAATAGAAATCCCAAGCGCTATGGATAAGTCTGAAACTAGTTTAATCGCTGCTGCAATTGAGACTAAATCCCAAGCGCTATGGATAAGTCTGAAACTAGTTTAATCGCTGCTGCAATAGAGACTATTGAAAAAGTAGGACCAAGTGAAACAAAAGTTATTGTTGAAAGAATAGAAGATGTTAGAGGCAATAAAAGAGATTATATTCTTGAAAGAGCCAAACAATTGATGAGCGGAATGTCTGGAACAGAAGAGTTTAAAGACATGGGTCGAGAATTAGGGGCTGCTTCTAGAACCTTAGCAATAAAAACTTATGGCAGAGAAAATTTACCTTGCGGTGATTTATCCTTATGGCAGAGAAAATTTACCTTGCGGTGATTTATCAGGACAAGAAGTAGTTGTAGTTGAAGGAAGAGCAGATGTAGTTAATATGCTAAAACAAGGAGTTAAGAATGTTATCTGCATGAATGGAGTAAAATTACCTGAAACAATAAAAGAATTGTCTCAAGAAAAAGAAATAACTTTATTCGTGGATGGAGATAGAGGCGGAAAATTAATTGCGAAAAATGTTAATGATAATGCACGAGTAGCTTACATTGCGGTTGCTCCTGAAGGTAAAGAAAAACAAGGAGTTAAGAATGTTATCTGCATGAATGGAGTAAAATTACCTGAAACAATAAAAGAATTGTCTCAAGAAAAAGAAATAACTTTATTCGTGGATGGAGATAGAGGCGGAAAATTAATTGCAAAGAATGTTAATGATAATGCTCGCGTAGCTTACATTGCGGTTGCTCCTGAAGGTAAAGAAGTTGAAGAATTAACAAGCAAAGAAATTCTTCAAGCATTAAGAAGAAGAATGACTGTTAAAGAATATTTTGAGCAGGAAGAAAAAAACAAAAGATTTGGAAGATATGACAGAGAAAGAAGCGATAGATATTCAAAAACCGAAACACAAACAACTGAAGAAGAAAGCGAAAGCGTAGCTCCTGCAAAAGCCCCAAGAACAAAAATAAAAATATGGAAATCATAAAAAAGATGCCAATTTCAAGATTAGGATATCTTAGAGTTGAAGAAAGTCCATATATACTTGCAATAAACGATACTGCAATACCTCCAATAATCAGAGCAGCAGAAGCAATGGGTGCGAGCAACTTAGTTGCAAAGAATTTTACAACAACAGATACAAATATTAATTTAGTTTCGATTTAATTCTTTTTTATTAATTTTAATTTGACTATAAACCTTTAAAAATCTTGTAAACCTTAATTAAAGATGAAAAAAGAGTTTATTATTGAGATTGCTTTAGGTGTTGTTTTAATTGCTTTAGCAATAACAATTTATTTTGGATATTTTCATTATTCAAGTTGTAAGGATGATAAATGTTTTAGCGAGTCCTTAATTGAATGTAAAAGAACAGCTTATCTAAGCAATGCTGCTAATGCTCTTTTAAAATATAAAATTAGTGGGCCGAGTTCAGGAGATTGCAAGATTGAAGTATCCTTACTACAAGTAAAAAAAGGTACAATAGAATTTACTAGACTCGAAGGCTTAGAAATGACTTGCTATACTCCCCTAGGAGTTCTAATAACTCCTGAATCTAATTTGGAAAATTGTAATGGTGAGTTAAAAGAGGAAATTCAAAGTATAGTGATTAATAGAATGCATGCAGAACTTGCTTCAAATATAGGCAAGATAAATCAAAGTTTTTCTAATATCTCCAGAGTATTATAGAAAGTATTATAAATCCCTTAATATTAAAGAAACTAGCTTAAAAGCTAAAAAAGGATGAAAGGAGGTTAATGAAAATGAAAAAAGCTCAATCTGAGATAATACTAGCTTAAAAGCTAAAAAAGGATGAAAGGAGGTTAATGAAAATGAAAAAAGCTCAATCTGAGATAATTACAACTGTTCTATTGGTTTTAATTGCATTAGCCGCTGTTGCTATCATCGCTATGTTCATAAATAATCAAGTTAGACAAGGTGCTGCTACTGCAGATGCAAAAGCTCAATGCCTTAAAATTGATTTAGAAGTTACTAAAGCCGTTGCTAATGCTAGCGGGGGAGTTATTTATGTTAAAAATAATGGTGAAACCCCAGCTGATGCTAAAGTTAAAGCGATAGTTGAGGGTGCTTCTTGGGGTAGTGAAGTAAATTTACCAACTAGCCTTACAACAACAACTATAACTGTTGGAAATGACGACACAAAAGCTCTTGTTAAAGACCAAAAAGTAGAGATTGGTGTATTACTTGCTGATAAAACAGCATGCCCAATGAAAACTACTTACACTGTAACAGCTGCTTAAACAAATTTATTTTTTTATTTTTCTAATTCTTTTTTATTTTACGAGATGCGGGGGCTCTCGCATCAGATTATTAGGTTAACTTTGAATTAATTGCAGGCAAGTTTTGCTAAAGATCAAACAGAAAGGTTTTGTTAAATAATTAATCTTTTTTATTGGCTTCTCTTCCTTAAGCCCTGCAAATTCTTAACTTTTTTAAAACTTATTAACCCTACTTGAAAAGCGAATTAGAATTAATAAAACCGCTAAGACTAACGAGACTACCGGCGAAAAGGATTTAAATAGCAAATTAGTAGGAAGAATATGAATAAAAGAGGACAATCCCC
>VGKO01000013.1 GCA_016867035.1 Candidatus Pacearchaeota archaeon | reverse complement strand
AAAAACCGGAGCAATTGAGGGACTCAGGAAAAAATTGGGCAATAACTCTAGAGGAAGCTAAAACAATAGGTAAAAGATTTAGCCAGTTCTTTAATAATCCTCAGCAGGGTTCTTTTGAAAATGAAACATAAGCTAATTTTAACCCTAATTCTAATTTTATCTATACTAATCCTAATTAATAATTATTGCTCTGGAGAAATTAGCTTGAACCTAGCTTGGGAGGAGATAAAACAAACAAAAGAACTTCAAGATTATAAAGAAGAGATAAATCCTATAGACTTGACTATAGAAAAGGAGTACAAGCAGAATAGTATAATTTATAAATCGAAAAACGAGTATATTAAAGAGTATGCAGTTTATGCTTTTGCATTTTTTTGCTTGCTTGTAATCATTTGCATAATAAAAAGAAAAAATGGGTTTCCTAACTAAAAAAGATAACAAAAAGATAAAGGTAAGAATTATTCTTGAGATACTTGGAAGGCCCAAGGAACATATTATGGAGGTTTTGAAAGAGCTTGTTGAAAGAATAAACAAAGAAAAGGGTATTCAAGTTACAAATAAAACCATTAATGAAGCAAAAGTATTTGAAAGAAAAGACGAAAAAGGCAATATTATTCCAAAAAGAGAAGAAGAGCAAGAATTGTATTCTACTTTTGCCGAAATTGAATTTGAAGCAGCAGAAGTTACAGATTTACTAGCTGTTTGTTTTACCTACATGCCCGCTAATGTGGAGATTATTGAACCAGAGGCATTTGAATTAAAAAATTTAGATTTTAATTCATTAATAAATGAAATTATAAGAAGATTGCATCATTATGACTCTCTAGCTAAAACTGCTTTGATGCATAATCAAATACTCGGAAAACAAATAGAAGCAATAAAGCAAAATGTCGATAGTAAAACTCTAAGACAGAAATTAGAACAGATTGCTAATCCGCCCTCCCAAGAAGAAGATACTAAAGAGAAAGCTGTTAAAAATAATTCAAAGAGCAAGAAAAAGAAAAGATAATTTACTCTTTACCCAAATTACCTGTAACTTCTACGCCAGGGCTCATCCTTGCCTTGTATTTTTCAACCCGAGAATCTACTGAACTCGAGCCTTGCGAGGGTTGCTTATACTTTGTGTAGTAATACCAAATACCTACTCCTAAAATAATTATCAAAACCAATCCCCAAATCCATCCGTTTGAACTTTCCTTAACCTTGCATTTAGAGAGACAGCAATAACCATCAGAAGCTGTTGTCTCTCTTTCGCAATATTCATTATCTGCACAACTTGAAACACCGCCAAGATCCTTGCAACTTTTATCAACATTTACAGGAGCCGAACTATAATTAACTTGAGACTTATTTTGGGTTATTTTTACTAGAATTGGTATCTTAATACTCGAATTTGTATTAAATATTTCTATAAAACCATCGAAATTGCGTTTGGAATTAATAGTAAACTCTACTACCTTTTTATTTGAAAAAGAATTAATCTCTGTAATGCTTAGATTTATTTCTTTATCTGAAGCATTTAATTCTAAATCAACTGACTCGCCATAGATATTTCTAATTTCAAATTCAAAAGAATTTTCATAACCGCTTAAAATAGTTAATTCAAACTCTTCTGGCTCTATTTCAAGTAAATCTTCTAAATCGCGAGTTGAATTTATTTTTTCAGGAGTTTGGGTGGAATTACCTACTATTGTTGCTGGAATAGAATAACTTCCTACTTTAAGAGTAGTTTTAACAACTCCTTGTATTCCTGAAATAGGTATTACGATGCTAGAAGTTTGGTCTTCGAAAACCCTGGCTGTTGTTTTATAACCATTTGCAAGAAGTTCTACATCAATTATTTGGTCTGCATTGTAAGCTTTTAATACAAGAGGAATATCTCGAGTAGCATAAACATAACCTGGATTAAAAGATAAATAACTAGAATTACTTGCAACAATAGAAAAGTTTTTTACTATTGGGGCTGTTTTTTGTATACTATTTTCTGTGTAAGTTGCATCTTCTATTCTTAGCCGATAAGCTCCTATAGTATTTGGAACTAATGCATAAAAAAGATATTTACCTTCGGACTTAATTAATCCTGATTCAATCGGGCTTGAATGAACTGCATCTCCAAGATAAATTTTAAAATTATCTTTGCTAAGAGTTGTTAAAAAATTACCTGTAACTTCTACTTGTAAGGTTTCTCCAGGATAAAGACTTGTCTTCTTTAAGTCCATGGTGACTGCTGAAACTAGGCTTGTTAAAACTAAAGTTAGGGTAAAAAACAAAAATACTAAACTTACTCCTTTTTTCATATAACACCAAGAATAAGGGGATTAATAAAGATTATTGTTTAGAAATTACTTACTCATATCTTTAAGCTTCTTTAAAGTAGAATCTAGCTCTTTATCTCTTGGGAAAGGTCTTGCCATTCCTCGAGGAGGCATTCCTGGTCTTTGCATTGGCATTGGTCTTGCACCAGGAATTATTCTTCTAGGCATACCGCCCATTGGAGGTTGGGGTCTTTGTTGAACAGGTGTTGAAGATACATTTTTTCGCTTGAATATCCATAATTCTAATTGCTTTCTAAAGATAATTGCTAATGCTAAAAGTATTATTAAAAGAACTAATACCCAAACCCACCAATAACTTTTTGTTTTTTGTTCTTTAAAACAACATACTTGTTCTGCTTCAGGGCAATTCAGGGTTTCAGCGGTTTCACTTGAGTCGCAAGCAGATTTACAAGTATAACTTGAACCTTGTTCTTGACATTCATTTGTTATTTGCTGAGCTTTAGCTTGACAAACCCCACTTGAACCACAACATAAGCCAGTATCAGAAGCAGAAATAAATCCTGTTGAACATTCTTGATTAGTTGAACATTTTACTCCGCCTTTTTCACTACAGGTTTTTTCTACAGAACTTGAGCCAATACAACAAACATAACCTACTCCAGAACAAGCGAAATTGTCAGATTGAGTTCCGTTTGCTTTTGTACAATCTAGAGAGAACATACATTTTTGATTTGCAAAAGAATTACATTGGCTTCTTGGAGCTATTCCGCCACCTGAAGAAGGACTTTTTGGATTTGAACTATATAATAACATTGCTGTGTCTCTTACTGAATTAGCATTCCAGCAACCTGTTCCTTGAACACTAGGAGTTAATAAGTAAGTAATTGCATTTTGGGCTTGCTCTGTCGACTTGCCATAAAGAGACATTAAAGCCATACCAGTATCATAATATCTTCTTGAAGTATCGGAGATTTGCCAATAGCCTTCTTTCTTTTGTTTATTAGATATTTCATTGAAATAATCATCATAACCTGTAATCATATATAAGAAAACAGAAGGGAAAACTCTTTCGTTATCTGAGCTTGAAGTCATTAAGTAAGGTAATACTTTATCTTTAAGTGTAGAATCTTTTTTGTTAAGAGCCATTGTTGCCCATAAGCTACCTTCATAATTACAGTTAACTCCTTGTTTGAAACATAAAGAGTCTACTTTTGCTGTTGTTGTTCCGCCAATTGCAGCTGTTTGAGTTGTTGTAGATAAATAATAGGTACTTGAAGTTTTTTTCTTGAAGTGTGTTGCGGTTAAGAAATCTTTATCGCAAGAAATTTGGAATTCTTTTCCGTAGCAAGCAGGAAGTATTTCTAACCAGAAACCATTGTAAGCGCTTCTAAAACAAGCGCCAGCACTTCCTGTTACTGTTTTGTCTTCATTAACATAAACTGTCTTGCTAGTTCCATCATAAGTAATTTTACAAGTTGCTTTTTCTCTTGCATCAGAATCAATTTGTAAATACCAAACTAGCTCGCTAGGAGTTGCAGTTTGATTTGCAAGCCAATTTCTTATCTTAGTAACATCTTCGCCAACATAATCTAAAGCCAAGAATGCAAGAGCAGTATCTTTTAAAGTGCAAGTTGGTTTTGGCCAGCACTCATTATCTTTTGCACGATTTTTTAATTCTGTTTTTAATTTATTGTTCATATCAGAATCATAACCTAAAGCCAATAATGCCCAAGATAATTCTTCTTCAGTTAGAACAGCAACGCCCTTTGAATTAATTTGTTCTTTAAGGCAAGTAAAAGATTTATCGAAATTAGAACCCGAGCTAAGAGTCGTATTAACTACTGTAGTATTTGAAGTTTGATTTGCTGCTGAAATTAGAGAAAATAAAAATATAGAACTAAGTAATACAAAAACCAAACACATCCCTTTTTTATTCATCTTATAATTAAATAAAACCCCTTTAAAACCCTTTCGCTAGTTCGGGGTTTTGTGGATTTGCTCAAGATTATATTTATTATTTGTTTGATTTTAACCTAGAATAAAAATAAAGTTTATATAATACACTTGCTTAAGAATATCATGCCTAAAGAAAGAGTTTTGAGATACCAAAAATTAGAGGGTGGTGAGGCTGAGTATACACTAGGAAGATTTGACACTGTTTTACATGTTAGATGCCCAATTGATAGAACTCCTCTTGTTCAAACCCAAGAAGAGGGAATTGTAAATTTTTGTCCAAGTTGCGGAACAAAATATGATTCTTTAAAACCAGAAGATATAGCTAAACAAGCAAAAGCGAGTATTGCTTCTGCTCCTGCAAGAATTCGTAAGTTAAGAGAAGAAGAAAGCAGATTAATTGCCCTTTCTCAAAGAAGAATGGATTAATTAGACTTGCTATATCCTTGCAAAGCAAAACTTTTCTTTACTGCATAACTAACAGGATTCTTAGACTTGAGTTCTTCTTGACTAGGTATTATTCCTATTTCTTTATAATAAGGCTTGTCAAAATTTGGGGGCAACTTAGGTTTATTCTTAGCATACCACATTAATTGTCCTTTGATATAGCTTGGAGGTAATTGCTCTTTGTTCTTAGAATTCCAAGCTTCAATTTCTTTTTGGATTCTATCGTCAGGCATTTTCAAAGATTTAAAGAAACTTAAAAGAATAAACAGGGCTCGCTTTCTTCCATCATCCATACCTGCAAGAATTTTATTTATTGAGGGCGGATAAATTTTAGAGCTGAAATCGCGAATTTGAACTTCTTTATATTTTTTATTTTCTCCTTCTCCAGATTTATTATCCTTACTTACTTTAGCCATATCAAATTTTTCTTCTGGAATTTTATATTCTAAAGACTCAATTAAAAGTCGTTGAGCTTCATTTGGCTTAGAGTTTGGAATAAAACTTTTA
This sequence comes from Candidatus Pacearchaeota archaeon, assembly GCA_016867035.1. Taxonomy (GTDB): domain Archaea; phylum Nanobdellota; class Nanobdellia; order Pacearchaeales; family GW2011-AR1; genus CAIPOI01. The sequence continues at coordinate 8,856 of VGKO01000013.1, read as the reverse complement.
ACCTGAACTTTTAATGGATTAGCGTCGCGAATCATATCAAAATTCTCGAGTTCTTTTTCATTTAAGACTACGCTAGCTAGGGCTGTTTTTTCATGCAAAGAATAAGGCATTCTAAATAAATGTCTTGAAGATACTAAGATAACATCTAAACCTAAAACTTCAAAAACATCTTCTACAATTGCTTGCTCGTTAAAATTATCCGGATGAGTCTTAGAGTTTTTATTACATCTATTGCAAACAAAAAATTTAGTTCTTGCTAATTCAGACATTTCTTTAGAACAATTAGGGCAGCGAATAATCCTTTTTTTCTTGAAATTATCTAAAGTATTCTCAAGTCTAGTTTTGCAACTCGAGCAGATGTAAAGAACTTGGGCTTGTTCTTCACTTAGGTTCTTGCAGGTTTCGCATCTTACTCCTCGCTTGAAACTCGCCATAGTTTTAGAATCTTCAGTTGACATTTCTTTTTCTAAGAAAACCCTGGATTTTTCTTTTAGATAAGCACAAATTCTTCGAGGCCACTCTGGAAACATCTCAGAAGTTTTTTTGCCAGATAACTCCTGAGGAAAAGCTTTCCAAGGAACAAGAATATGAAAACCTTTTGAGCCCGAATTATGAAGCAATACAGGATATTCGCCCCCGAAAAAAGACTCGGTTTCTTTAACAGAAACATCAAAAACTGTTTCAATTTTTTTTTCAGTTATTTCTTTTACCTTAAGAACACCAACATCTGAACCATACAGAGATTCATAATTTTTAATTATTTTTTTTGATTCTTCATTAAATTCTAAAGATTTACACTCTTTAAACCAAGTTATAACTTTTTTTATTCTGTCTAAATTGGCTCTTTCTTTTCTTAGAGTAACTTGCTCAACTCTGTGAATTAAAAATTTTTTTGGTTTTATCTGTTGATAAACTTGTTTAAGTCCAGAAATAGGAAATGTTCTTTCACGTGGTAAGGGCGAGAATTTATTCCTTTTTCTAAAAAATTCAGATAGACTGATCTCTGATTTTGGAATTTTAAGAGTATAAACAAAACTACCCTTAAATAAAGTTCCCCGAAGCAATAAATGAGGTCTATTATACTCCGTTGTAAGTGAACAAGATATCCCATTTAATTTGCATAACCACACTAACTCTTTAATTAGATTAGGAGCCACTGATTTAACAACTAAACCATACTCTCCAATTTTATAAGCATCCCCCCTTAAATAACCCTTAAGCAGTTCTAAGAATAAGCTCTTATTTAAGTTCCAAGAAAAAGAGGGTAGATGTTTGTTTTTTGATTTTCCACAATAATCTTCAAAAAAAGAAGCCCATTGTTTTGAATGAATTAAAATCTGAGTTGAACCTGAATTTGGATGCCTTATTGAGATATGCTTTTTTGTTATTTTTTTAAGGAGATAAACACAATCTTTAATATAATTTTTTTCTTTAATATTAAAGCTAAAGCCTACCTGATTTATCCTATTTGTAACATGACCCTCGGCAAGATAATACCCGATTAGCCTCATTAATTCTCCATTAATTTTTATTTTATTTTTTAATATTTTAGCATCAAACTGATTACTAGCAAAACTGAAAGAGTGGGTTACATAATTTAGGGTTTTAATAGCGGGATTTTTACTTGAATTAAATGTAACTAAAAAATCTCCTTTTTTTAATTCTAGCACTTTTTTTTGAATAATCTCGCCATCTTTAAATACAAAAACAGAATGATAAGCTGTTGTTTTTATCGGAATTTTGCTAGTTTCATAAAAAATATTAAAAACATTATCCCTATGCTCTAAGGAATCATAAACTTCTGAAAATTGGACTTCCTTTTTAGAATTAAGAGAAAGAATTTTTATCTTTTCTCCTAGTTTAAATAAAGCTATGGCCTCTTTAATTGAAATTAACTTTGTTTCTTCTTTAACCTGTATTAAAACAGAAGTGTCTCCGGTTACACTAAATTTAATTCCCACATTATCTACACCGCAGGACTTAAGGGCCTGAATAATCGAACTCGCGGCTTTTTTGCTAAACTCAGGATATTTGCAATCTAAATCTATAAGCAAATCCCAACCAATTCTTAATTCTGTTAATTGTTTCTCCGACATCCCTATGGAAAGCTCGATTGGATCGCGCCATAATTCTTCAGAAACATGAAAACTTGTGGCTCCTCTTCTTGCAAACTCTAGAATATCTGACTCAAATTGAAAACTATCGGGTCGCTTACCAAAACCTTCAAAATATCTTGGAACACACTCCCTATTCTTTGAAAATTCCAGCATATTTTTGCGAACATCTGCCCTCGAGTAATATAATTGCGCCATTTTGCGAACACGCTGCTCTTTTAGGCTTATTTCTTTTTGTTCCGGCTTTTTCTCTTCGCCTTGTTCTTGCTCTTGTTTTTTCTCTTTTGGTTGTTCCATTTTTTTATTTAATCGATAGTTTTATAAAGTTTAAATTGATTTGTATATTAATAATTGTCCCTTTATGGTTCGCCATACTGGGACTTCTTTTTTTCATCTAATCCTTTCTTTAAATTAATAGAACCATCACAACAACTTCTAAGCCTATAGGCCGAACTTTTAGGAAAAAAAGCATTTATTACCTTTTTACCTTTTGCCCTTACAAGTTCTATTGCTGGAACAAAATCTTCGTCGCCTGAAACAATAATAGCAACATCATAACTATTTTCATAAGCCCCGCCTACCAAATCTACTGTTAAATGAACATCGTCACCCTTTATTTGATATTTAATAGAGCCATCTTCAAAAGTAACTTTTTTAAGATTGCATAAAACAACCCTAAAGTTGGGTATTTTTTTTAATTTTTCTAAAAACTCGTGATGCTCAACATACTTTTTAAAGTTGTAACTTTTGTCTAATTCAGCAGTATAATAAAAAATATTTATTAACTTTCTTTTCTTCTCCAAAAGAGTCATTAATTCTTCAAAGGGTATCTTTATTTTGTTCTTTTTTAAATTATTATATAAATTACTTCCATCAATAAAAACACACACTCTTTCTTGTTCTGGCATAATAATTTACCAAGCTTTAGGTTTAAATCTCTTTCTTACCTTGGGCGAGTGAAGAAATATTCCCCTGCTATAAGCTATAATAAAAATAAAATTTATTCCTAAAAATTAATTTGCGGTTTTTGGCCTGCAAATACCTTCATCTGAAAGTTCGCAAACATTACTTGCAGCATTGCAACTTTCTTCGGTAGTTAATTGATAACATCTACTTCTTGCTTGAGTTAAACCAAAACTTCCAAAGGCGTTTGCAAGATTGTTTAGTTCGCCAGCAGCACTAAGCAAATTTCCTGAATTACCTTGGCTTGAGCTTCTTTGAGCGGTTTTTATTCTATTATCAATCTCTCGAGCATAAGTTGTGGCAGAATTTTCAATGGCTCTTGTTCTTCTTACAACAGTTGGTCCTGGATTTTGAATCGTATAATCTATACCTTGGGTGCCTTCGAATTGTGTGCCTACTACAGTTTCACCAAGAGGGATTGACATGGCTTCAGCAATAATACCATTTGATCTAAATTCTCCTCCTGAAACAATACCCATTTCAACAGTGTCATCAGCTAAAAAAGGAACATTAATTAATCTATCTTGAAATCTTATTGCTCCTATCTCGCCCGTTGGAGATTGAGAAGTAACATAGCCCCTGAAACTTCCAGCTATATTTGCCTGGCTTGCAGGAATAGTCGCACTACCATCCCTATAAAGATTGATGTTAACTCCGTCTTGAGTAGTTAAAAGAACATCTCCTGAAGTAGTCATTCCATTACGGATAGCATTGATATTAGAGTCTCTTGCAACACCGGTCATTGTAAAAGTTTCCTGGGTAGGATTGTAGATATTTAGGGTTCTTCCACTATCTGCACCAATATCTAATAAACCTGTGTCTCTACTACTCATTGTAACTAGGGGGTTCGTAATACCTGAAGAAGAATAACCATCCATACCCATGCGAGTAGCTAAACTCCAATCACCATTATATCTTACAGTACCATAAGCATCAGAATTAGAAAGCAAACCTCCTGTGTCAAAGTCATAAATTGCAACTCCGCCAAGCTCATTGTTTACATTTGAAAAATCAAAAGTTCCAAGAGGATTATAGGTGGCTGTTCCGCGAGTTATGCCTGCTATTTTTCTTCCTTCAGAATTAAAAAGACTAACAGGACTAGCCTCAGCTCTCGTACTAATAAGGCCTTGTGCATTTTTAGATAAAGAATAACTGGTGTCGCTAACACGCACCCCATCATTTAAAATTACCCCTCCTTCTCCTTGAGCATTATTAAGATGTATGCTTGCTTGCCCTGTATAATCTGCAATATTAATATCTCCTGCTCTAGATTGAGTAATTGTAATTCGATTTGATGTTTGATCAAAGTTAAAATTACCATAGCCTAAGTTTGCTCCGGATTGACTAATTGTTCCATCCGAGTTTAGAGAAACTCCGCCAAAATTAGCAGCCTCCTGAAGATTAATTGTTGTTGTTGGGCCTCCGAAAATACTATTGCTGTATCTTAATTCTGCTACTCCTGTTTCCTTGTTATAACTTAACAAGTCTACTCTTGAATTAAATCCGTTGGCTGCGGTTGTTCCTGAATCAAAATCTTCAGGTAAATCTACTCCGCTTTCTGTAAGAAATTTATTTAACAAAGGCCTATTTTCTTCCTCGTTCATCCAATTACCACCATTAGCCATTTCAGTTTCTAATCTAGCCCAAACCGCGTCATTTCCTGGAGAAACTTGTTCAAGAGCATCTTCGGTTCTAAAGGCTCTTTGGAAATCTTCAGCAGGCATATTTTCAATAAAAGAGCCGTAATTATCATCTTCAGTCTTAGAAGAAACTAGGGTGGATAAGTCTTCATCGCTTAAACTAGAGGAGCTAATAGTACCCCCCTTGACAAGAGTATTATAATAACTATTTTGAAGCTGAGTTGCTTGTGTAGAAGTTTGAGCAGGTGCGGTTCCTGCTGAAGCACTAGCCTCAGCAAGTAAACTAGAAATTAAAAAAAGAAAAATAATTGAAATTCCAAAAACAATTTTAAGAGATTTTATCATTTTATTTATATTTACCAACAAAAGAGAAAACATAAGTTCTATTGTCGTAAACCTCCTTTTCAAAAACAAGACTATACATTACATCGTTAGTTTCTTGAATAATTTGACTTTCTACCTTAAAATTATTATTTCCTCCGAGCTCTGCAAGATAGGTAAGCAAAATTTCTCCTGGTTTTTGCTCTTGTTCTTTCAAAAATGCTTGAATAATTTTGTATTTGGATAAGAAATTAAAATTAACTTGCTTCTCTATTCTTCTTACTTCCTCGGAATCCTCGTTTTTTGTGAAAACTATTGGCCAATCTACTACAACTAAAATATTTTTTTCCTTAAAATCAACTTTTACACTTCTTACCTCGCCAATATTAACTGAAAAACCTTTTTCCTCTGCTAGTTTTATGCTATCTTCACAATATTGAAGATTATTTTTTATGTTATTAGCTAATTGGGTTTCATAGATTTGTTCACTTGGAAGAAGAGATTTAGGATTAATATATAGATAAGGAAGATAAAAAGGGCCCCAACTCTTTCTTGGTTCTTTTACTTCGTTATAACCTCCTTGAAGACCTACATAGTATAAACTATTGAGGGTTGTTGATTCGATACAGGATTCAGCATAACTTGAAAGTTCTGAAGAACCTCTGCCGAAATTTAAATTTAATTTATCTCGAAAAACAAATAAACCTATAATCGCAACAACTATAACTATTGCAATTATTACAAATAAAGTAACCTGTGCCTTCTTTTTATTCATTTTAAAAACAAGATTTCAAGGTTTTTATATTTAACTAGTTTTGAGAAGAAGAGTAATGGGTGGGGGTTTGGAGGAGGGCAGTCAATTTTAGTTCACGAGAATTTATAGGATTAATATATTCTTGCCTGGGCTTCATCAAATCTTGTTAGGTTCCATGCTTCATTTGCGGGCGAGGAACAAATTTGAGAATGAGTCAACTTTCTATTCGGATTATAAATTTTGATTTGATAATAAGTATATCGCGGTTCGGGAGCCTTGCAAAAATTCCATTCGTAGCAATGTTCTTCCCATTTTCTTAATTGAATTAATAAATCAGATAAATTTTTACCCTTAAATACCTCGGGTTTTGCAAAGTCAATAACAAGATCGCTACTACCACTCCAGTTTGGTTCAAAAGAAGCTCCGATACCTATGGCTCTCTCTAAGGTTATTTCTTCTTGTTTTTCCTCTAACTTCTTGGTTTTTTTTCTTGCCATTTTAATTACAAGAAAGTACTAACCTATGCCTATATAAGACTTTATCATAATATTTACTATGATAATAGAAAGTTTTAAATATTGGAAAAACTTTATCGTTTTATGGATGAACGAATACTGGAAGAAATAGGGTTTACAAGGAATGAAATCAAGATTTACCTAGCTTTGCTTAAGCTTGGAGCTTCGACAACAGGTAAAATTATAGAAAATACGGGCCTACATAGGGCGATAGTTTACGATACTCTTGAAAAACTTATTCAGAAGGGGATAGTTTCTTTTGTAATTCAAAATAATAGAAAGGTTTTCAAGGCTTATGATCCTAAGAGATTAGAAGAATATTTAGAGGAAAAGAAGAAAAAACTAAGTTCCATTATTCCAGAACTTAGCCAAATATATCAAGTCCCTAAATTCGAGACAGCGACAAATATTTATGAAGGCAAGGAAGGAATTAAAACAATTTTTGAGGATATAATCAAAACAAAGCCGAAATGTTATTATGTTTTTGCTTCTTATGGTGGGGCAACTGAAATATTGCCTTTTTATTTAAAACATTTTTATGATAGGATAGAAAAGCTGAAGATTAGCTTAAAGGGGATTTTGATAGATACACCTCAAGGAAGGCAAAGAGGTAAAGAAGTGGGAGTTCATAAAAATGTTGAACTAAGATACATGCCAAAAGAATATGTAAGTCCTGCCACGGCTTATCTTTATGAAGGGAAAGTTGCTTTTATTATCTGGTCAAAAGAAACGCCTATGGCAATTTTAATAGAAAATAAAAGTTTGTTTGAATCTTTTTTGAATTATTTTCATGTATTATGGAATGTTTGTAGAAAATAGTTCGTTCTTAGTCCGTCTGCCCCCATCTCATCGTAAAATTCTGAAACGAAGTTTCAGCTATATTTTCGTGCTTTTTTCGTAGGGCGGGCGAGCGTTTTCGTAAAGGCAGGCAAGATAAATGTTGTATCTCCACAGTAGTAATAAACATAAGGTTTATAAATGGAAATAATTTACTTATTTTATGGTGGTTGATTTTATTGGATTAGGCACTCAAGGCAGACTTCCTCAAAGATATGATGAACAAGTTGAAACTGCAATGGGTTTGGGATTAGTAGGAGAAGATGGAAAAAGTTTAACCTATGCTGGAAAGTCTATGCTCGGCAGACAAATGTCAATGCCTGTAACCGCAAGAGAAAGAAAAGCAAGACAATTGGCAGAAACAGACGAACAAGTAAGGAGGATAATTATACCAACAATTTTAAATTAAAATGGAAGAAAGGGAATTATTTAGAAAACGGTGCGAAGAAATAATCGCAGAGATGGATAAAACTTATGAGGATTATTTCCTAGATTATGCACTTTTTTGTAAGCAAAAGAGAGAACTTGAAAAAGAATATGCTCAGAGGATGGAAACCCTAACTTCTGAAGAAAGAAGAAAGTATGAAGACCAGATTAAATTACAAACTTCAATAGTAAAAGCCTCTGGAGACTTATTAGCGATTTTGTTTCAATCAGATATTAATTTTTTAACATGTAAATCGCAATTGGGGGCCTTGTAAAATGGAGATAGCAAGAATAAAAAAAGGAAAGCCTTACCTCTTCTCAGATGTAGCTAAATGGGGCGGAAGGCGGGACTTCCAAGAGATAGTATAAAGAAAGAAATTGTTGTAGTCTCATTAGGGGGGTTGTGGGCGGGGGTGTGGTAGTGGGCAAGCTATGTATATTATAAAGAGATTGTCGCGAGTGAATATTAGTAGGTGGGGGGCTTCTGACTTTACTCGTCGATAAATTGACAATCCTATTGCTGATAATCGCTGTTCAACTCTCCCTTCAGGGATTAAATTTTAATGCAATGTTCTGAAAGAAAAATTTAAAGTCGCGATTGCAAATTTAAGGGTGGGGGATGGCGGACAATAGCTATATAAATAATTCGAACATTTTATTGGTATGGATAACTATGGAATCATAGAAGAAGAGCTTCTTGAGTTATTAAAGCAGAATCCTGAAGAGCTGAAGCATGCCAAAGATACACTAAATTGGCTTATTATAATAAATCCAAATTCAGATGCTATTCAAAGAATTTCAGCATTAGGACATGACATTGAAAGAGCGATTAATCCTTGGAAACTAAATGGCCATGTTGATGAAAAGCTAAATGAAAAAGATTTTAGAATGGAACATGCTAAAAGAAGTGCTGAAATTCTTAAGAATATTTTGCTAAAGCATAAAATAAGTGAAATAGAAATTCAAAGGATGCAAAATATGGTTCTAAATCATGAATTTGGCGGAAATAGTGAAGCCAATTTAGTAAGAGATGCTGATAGTTTAGCAAATTTTCAGTGGGTTGATGATATGTGGGGCACAATAGACAGAGTCTCTCTTGAGGATGTTATGAGAAGAATGTTTAACAGGATGAGCGAAGAGAAAAAGAAATTTGCTAAACAAGTAGAGTTTAAGCATGCTGAAGTCAAGAAAATGTTCGACTCTCTTTTTTAAGTCCGCCCTCGGGTGGGGGAGGTATAAGATTAAATTAATTTTCCGAAGAGTTTTCTCCGCAGAAAAATATTTTT
>VGKO01000012.1 GCA_016867035.1 Candidatus Pacearchaeota archaeon | reverse complement strand
AAATCCTGAAGCAGCACAAGTTATCGCAAAAACAATAGAAGATTTACAAAATTTCGATGCTTGGAAAAATAAAATAGAAAATAAAAAAATCAAGTCCGTAATAGCAATAGGCGGCCCCCACTATTGCCCTAATTTTAATAAAATTCAGCTTTCAAATAAAAGTAAAATAGCCATAGGACACATTATTCCAGAGTATCATTTGCCATTGACAGAGGCAATGTTAAAAGAAGCTATAGAAAAAACCAAAGAAAACACCAACACAATTTTATTAGATTGGAAAGGAGCAGGAAATTCTGAAAGCCGACAAAAAATCCTGGATTTATGTAATAAACTAGGGCTTGAAGTTATAAGAACCGACCAAATTGAGAAATAAAAAACAAATAACAAATACTAATGCATTTTTTTTCTAATTTTTTCCAAACCCTTTTTTATAATTAATCTTACTCCTTCTGGAGATAAATTATAAAGTATACCAATTTTATTAAGAGGTGTAGGTTCAAAACCATTTAAACCATATCTCATAAAAATCATTTCTCGCGTTCGAGAATCAAGAGTACCAATAAGTTTTAATGCTCTAGCAGAATCTTCTTTAATTTCAAATTTATCTGAAATCGAGACTTCATCAGAACTAGAAAAAGTCTCAGCTAGTGTCAATTTAGAATTTCTATAAGGTTGAAAATTCCAATCAACAAGAAAAACACCAAAAGGATTATGGCCTTTAGGAATAGAAATTGTACTACGCCCTTTAAAAAGATAATATCTAATATCATAACCCATAACCCTTGCAGCATAACTTGATAATCTTCCTTTCTTAAAACGGAGAGGATCATATCTTTCTAGAGCCTTAGCTAAAGAAGCATTACCCACCGAAACTAAATCTTCAAAAGAAATATCAAGAGCCCTTGCTTGATTAGCATATTTTCTAGCAATAAAAACAACGAACCTTAAATTAGCCTTAAGTAACTTCCCCCTAGCATCAACATCACCCGAAAAAGCTATTCTTGCTAGCTCTAACTCTTCTTGCCTTGATAAGACGTTACATTCAGGACTAGAAAGTAATCCATTATATTCTGGACTTAATTCAGAAACATAGCCAGACTTTTGCCTTATTTGCATGAAAAATATAAAATTAGACTATTTTTAAAAATTATTGTCGTAGAAAGATTAGTTTTTTTTGCTCTTGTGCACCATCTTCTCAAGCTGTTCAAGCTCGCGAATAACATCTTTAACACCAGTACTTCCAAAACTTCTCTCGCTTCTACTAGTTTTAGAAAGTTGTTTAACTTCCTTAACCTTAACTTTAATTACAGGAAGAATAATTAGCTGAGCAATTCTCATTCCTTTTTCAATAGAAACATCCTCTTCTCCGAAATTAGTTAGAACAATACTTATTTCTCCGCGATAATAAGAGTCAAAAGTTCCAGCAGAAGTATGCACATTCATTTTAGTCAATATACCTACTCTATCTCGAACAAGTCCAACACAACCCGCAGGAATTTCAATTGCAATTCCTGTTTTAATTGTTTTTTGTTCAAAAGGAGCTATAGTAACATCCTCATTAGCTCGCAGATCTAGTCCAACATCGGTGTCATAAACATATTCAGGTAACTCTACCTCTTTTGTAAGTTTCTTAACATTCAAAATCTCGCCATCACCCAATTTTTTCACCATAAAATAAAAATAGGTTTAAAGTTTATAAAGCTGTTGCAAACCCACATCTTTAAAAACACCTTCTTATTTAAATTATTAATGAGTCATATTGAAGAACTAAATCCTAAATTTAAAACTCCCGAAAATGAAGGAGAAAGAACAGATTGTATTCATAGGGCAAAAAATAAGTTCAATCCTATGCCCGGTGCACCAGAAGTAAAAGAAAAGTATGATATTTGCAAAAACCCCGGGGGATATTGCCCTTTTAGATTCAGTTATGGTTCAACATTCCATTGTCTTTCCGATAAACAAAGACAGGGAAAAGACTAAATAATTAAAAAACCATATAAAATAAAAAATGACAAAAGAAAAAACACAAGCACAATCCGAAGATATTGAAAAACTTCCTATGCTAAATGTAGGAACAGTTGGACACATAGATCATGGTAAAACCACCCTCCTATACAAACTAACGGGAAAATTCGCAGACACCCATAGTGAAGAGCTTAAACGCGGAATCACAATCAAGTTAGGTTATGCTGAAACAATTTTAGAAGGAACAAATGCACAAGGAAAACCCGAAAAGAGATATATTAGTTTTGTTGATGCGCCAGGACACGAAATGTTAATGGCAACAATGTTATCCGGAGCAGCAATGTTAGATGCAGCAATCCTAGTTATAGCTGCAAACGAAGGAATTAAACCTCAAACCCGTGAGCATCTTATAGCTCTAAAAGCAAAAAACGTAAAGAATATTATAATAGTACAAAATAAAATTGACTTAGTAACTAGTGAGCAAGCAATGGCAAGTTACAAAGATATAAAGGAATTCGTCAAAGGAACAATAGCAGAAAATGCACCCATAATTCCAGTTTCTGCACAGCAAAATATTAATCTTAATTTAATAAAAAAGAAACTTCTAAGCATAGAAATTCCAAAAAGGGATACACAAGGAAAGCCACTTTTTTTAATAGCAAGAAGTTTTGATATTAACAAACCAGGTACAAGTTTAGAAAAAATTCACGGAGGAATTATTGCTGGTGTTTTAAAACAAGGCACAATAAAAGTTGGCGACGAAATAGAAATAAAACCCGGAAGTTATGAAAAGAAAGCCAATCAATTTATTTATCAAACCCTAAAAACAAAAATAATTTCCATTCATAGGGGAAATCATACAATTAATGAAGCTACTCCTGGCGGAAGTTTAGCTATGGAAACTGAATTAGATAATATCTTAACTAAAACTGATTCACTTGCTGGCTGTATTGCTTCAAAAGCAGGCGAGTTACCAGAAATTATAGATAAAATAAAAATAAAATTCAATTTATTTGAAAAAGTCTTTGGAACTAATGAAGAGACAAAAGTCGAACAATTAAAACCAAGCGAATTATTAATGCTAAGCGTTAATACTGGAATTACAGTAGGTATGATAAAAACAATCAAGGGAAACGAAGCTGACGTTCACCTAAGAATTCCAATTGTTCCAATAAAATCCGATAATATTGGTATTGCAAGAAACATTAATAATCACTGGCGCTTAATCGGATACGCCGAATTAGTATCTAATCCTAAATAAAAAATGCCACGATCGCCCTTAAAGAATATATTATAAATAACAATTAATCTTAAAAAGCAACAAATTAGTTTTAAAATATGTTATCTCAAACAGTCCGAGTATATTATGAAGATAGAAAAGAAACAAAAGCCCTACTAACCTTGGCCTCTCGTTTCGGCTCAGCCTCAACAAATGATAGAGGGTTTAGCGAATTAGGTTACGAACACGATATTCATTTCGACTTAACTGATGAAAAAATAACTCATTCTTCTCCAAGATTATTTATCGGTCAAGTTTGGATGGGTCTAGAGTCAGTTACGCGAACAGATTTAGCAAAACCACAAGCTAGAACTTCTTAAAAACTATTAATAATTTACTAACTTACTAATTTAAACAAAAATCCGTCCCCAAGCAAGTGTGAATACCATGCTATTAATCCTATAAGGGGATATTGAATTTCAAAAAAGAAAATGAAATACAAAGGAATTGAGGCTAACAAACCTACAAGCAAGCTATGAATAACTCCACGATGCTTAAAATAATTTGCACATACATAAATTGAGATTAGAAAAACCAAACTAACCACAATAATTAACAAACCTCTAGAATAATCCTGCTTCATTAACAACACAAGCAACCCCCAAATCAAACCAAGTATAGCAAATCCAAGAAATAACCATGTAACCGTTGAGTTTTTATGGTCAATATCAGGAAGCAAAGAATAAAGCAAGATAATACAAGCCATAATACCCAAGGATTTAGCACCAAAATCAAACCACTCTAACTCCAGAGCTCCAGCAATTAAAATAAATACAAAACACAAAACAAAGCCAAAAATAATATGCCCCAGTTTTTTCATAAAAAATCAAGCATTAGAAAGGTTATAAAGTTTAGTAATTAAAGTATATAAAAACTTATAAATCTATAATCAATTAATAAAAAATGGTTGTAAAAACCTTAGAAGATTTAGATAACTCAAGTTCAGGGGATAATTTTGAATTAATAATTCAAGAAAAAGAAAGCCAAAGACCCCCGGCAGAGTATACTTTTTGCTGGAGAGACAAACACCGAGCTAAAAATTTAATAATTTTTGCAAGAGGGGGCGCAGGAGCCGATAATGCTCATATTCACGGCTACTTAACTGAAAGAGAATGGCTAAGCCTACATCCAGATTTAGGATTATTAATGACCTTACCAACTAATAAATCTTTTAAATGGGGTTTCGGATTATCTTTTGTTCCAGAAGACGAGGATTTTGCACTTTTATACAAAGCCATTACAAAAAAAGCTCCTACTCCGGAAGAAATAGAAAGATTTAGAACAAGTATGTTATATCAAAATTTCCTAGCCGATTAAATTAGATTTTTTCTTCCTCGCCTTCTTCTTGACTTAAACTAGCAACATCAGCAACATGATCTCCGTCATTTAGCCTAATAACTCTTACACCTTGCGTGGCTCTACCCATAACTCGGATATCTTTTGCAGGGGTTTTAATCATAATTCCTTTTTGTGTTGTTACAATCACAAAATCTTTGTCAGTTACGGGTATTGTTCTAATAACCTTGCCATTTTTACCTGTTATTTTCAAGTTTATAACTCCCTTACAAGCCCTTCCTGTTACCCTATAATCTTCAATTAAACTTCTTTTACCATAACCATCTTGTGTAACTGTTAAAACAGTTTCATCCTTTTTTATTTTTTCATCTGAACTCACTACAACTAAAGAAACAACACTATCACCTTTCTCAAGTTTGATTCCTGTAACCCCATAAGAAGCTCTACCCATTTCTCTAACCTCATCAGAACTAAATCTAATTGCTTGTCCTTCACTAGTTGTCAACATTACTTCTTGTTTAGCTGAAATTACAGAAACATCAATTAAACTATCAGTATTATCTAAAGGCAAGTTTATTGCTCTAACTCCTGTTGAACGAGGATTAGCGAACATTTCAAGTTTCATTTTTTTAACAATTCCCAACTTAGTTGCCATAAACAAGAATCCATTCTTGAATTCTTTAACAGGAATTACGCTAGCAATATTATCATCCTTCAAACTCAAAAGATTAATAATTGCTTGTCCTCTTCCATATCTCTGTGTTTCAGGAACCTGGTAAGCTTTGAGCCAGAATACTCTGCCTCTTTGAGTAAATAATAGCAAGTAATCATGAGTAGAACAACTAATAACTTGTTTAACAAAATCTCCTGTACTCAAGTCAGCCCCAATAACTCCCTTACCTCCGCGCTTCTGTTCTTTATAAGCCTTGTAAGGCATTCTTTTAATATAACCTTTGTCAGTTATTGAAACAATTACATCTTCTTTTTTAACTAAATCCTTTTCTTGGAATTCTTTAACAGCAGCAATCATTCTGCTTCTTCTTTCATCCCCAAACTCTTTTTTAATTTCAGCCAAATCTTTTTTAATAAGCTTTAATATTAATTTTTCATCGCCTAAAATTTCTTTCAGTTCTTTTATCTTCTCTAATAACTCTTGCTCTTCTTTCTTTAATTTTTCATGTTCAAGAGCAGTTAATTGTCTTAACTTCATTTCAAGAATAGCATCGGCTTGCTTCTTTGTCAAATCAAACTTTTTCATTAAGTTTTCAGCAGCTTCTTCCCTAGATTTTTTAATAGTTTCAACAACACTATCAATATTTTTAAGACAAACTAAAAATCCCTTAACTAGGTGCTCTCGTTCTTCTGCTTCTTTTAATTCATATTTTGTTCTATTTCTAATTATCTTACGCCTATAATCAACATAAACCTCTAAAGCTTTTTTCAAACTTAAAACTTGGGGGACTCCATTAACTAGAGCTATCATAACAGCATCAAATTTGGTTTGTAGATTAGTTGACTTATATAATCGGTTAATCGTAAATTTACTATCTGCTCCTTTTTTCAACTCTATAACAACTCGTATCTTACCTTTGCTAGACTCATCCCTAATATCTGAAATATCTGGAAGTTTTTTATCTCTAACAAGTTCGGCTATTTGTTTAATCATCTCCGATTTGTTAACCTGATAAGGAATTTCAGTGATAATGATGTTTTCCCTGTCCTTTTCACTTTCTGTAGAAACTTTTCCGCGAATAACAAAACTTCCTCTTCCTGCTTCATATAAATTTTTTAAATTCTCAGAAACAACAACTCCCCCTGTTGGGAAATCGGGGCCTTTGACTACTTCCATTAATTCATCAGTATTTATTGCGGGTTTGTCTATTAATGCAATAATTGCATCGCAAATTTCATTTAAGTTGTGTGGGGGAATATTTGTAGCCATACCAACTGCAATTCCACTAGAACCATTGATAAGCAAATTAGGTATTTTTCCCGGTAATAGCAAGGGTTCTTCAGCAGAATTATCAAAGTTAGGGACAAATTTTACTGTATCTTTATCTAAATCCTCAAGTAATTCAACAGCCATCTTATCAAGTTTAGCTTCAGTATATCTTGAAGCAGCAGCACCATCCCCATCAACGCTACCAAAATTTCCTTGCCCATGAACTAAAGGATATCTAAGCGAAAAGTCTTGAGCCATTCTAACAAGAGCATCATAAATAGCCATATCGCCGTGTGGGTGGAATTTACCCATTGTATCTCCAACTATTCTAGCACATTTTTTAGTCATGCCTTTTTCAAGTCCAAGCAATTTCATTGCATAAAGAATTCTTCTATGAACTGGTTTTAATCCATCTTCAGTTGAAGGCAAGGCTCTAGCAACAATAACCGACATAGCGTAATCAATATACGAGCGCTTCATTTCTGTAGAGATTTCAGCCCCAAGTACTCTATTCTCATCTAAATCTTTTAGATTAATTGTAGTTTTTTCAAGTACTTCAGCTTCATAATCTTCATCTTCCATTACTTCTTTGTCTTTCTCTTCCTCTTCAAGCCCACCCTGAAGCTTCTTTTTATCTTCTTTTTCAATTTCTTCATTCATTTTATCTTCGTCTTTAGCCATTTTTTATTTTTTCAGAGTAATAGAATTTAATTTTAAATCCAATAATAAAAGTACAATACCTAATCCAAATCCCAACATACCATATCCAATATTGGAGGGATCATTAATATAAACCCCGCTCAAAATCAATATAACAATACCAACTACTAGAGTTAAAAAATAGTTATACCTTGTCATTGTTGCATAAATTTCTTTTTGTGCCATTTTAGTATATTCTATTTTTAACTTTGTTTATTTTATTTTTAAGTTCACTTTCAATATCAATACCTAATCTCTTGCCAACCATGAATGTAACTAAAATTAAATCTGCTAATTCTTCTCTCATTTCTTTTTTTGTTATTTCAATATCTTTTATTTTATCTTTTCTTTGCCAAGCTCTAAGTTTAAGAAACTCATTAACAAATTCTCCATATTCCTCCGCAATCTTCAAAGCCTGAGAGTCTATTAAATCTTCGTTAGACTTACTGCTGGCTTTTTCGACCCTTTTATTCTCCCATTCTGCAAATTCTTCCAATTCTTTAACATTCAT
This sequence comes from Candidatus Pacearchaeota archaeon, assembly GCA_016867035.1. GTDB lineage: Archaea > Nanobdellota > Nanobdellia > Pacearchaeales > GW2011-AR1 > CAIPOI01. The sequence continues at coordinate 10,524 of VGKO01000012.1, read as the reverse complement.
TTTATATATCAACCTCCGCGATATGTGCATTTGTTTGGATAAACTCGCGCCTAGGACCAACCTCATCGCCCATTAACATACTAAAAGTTTTATCAGCTTCAACAGCATCTTCAATTGTAACCCTCTTAAGTATTCTTGACTTTGGATTCATAGTTGTATCCCATAATTGTTGAGGATTCATCTCTCCTAGTCCTTTAAATCTCTGAACATCTGCCTTTCCGCCAAGAGCCTTTACTGTCTTCTCTTTTTCTTCCTCGCTATAAACATAAATATCTTTTCCTTTTCTAATTCTAAACAAAGGGGCTACAGCGATATAGATATTTCCATTTTCAATTAATTGAGGGCAGTATCTAAAAAAGAAAGTTAATAGTAAAGTAGTAATATGTTGTCCATCTACATCTGCATCACACATAATTATAATTTTATTGTATCTTAATTTATCCTGCAGAAAATTTTCTTTGACTCCTGTTCCTACAGCAGTAATTAAATTCGCAACTTCTTCGCTTGACAGGGCTTTAACAGGGTTGGCTTTTTCAACATTTAAGATTTTACCTTTCAAAGGCAGAATAGCTTGGAATTCTTTATCTCTAGCCATTTTCGAGCTACCTGCAGCCGAATCTCCTTCAACAATATACAACTCGGTTTTCTCAAATTTCTTACTTGAACAATCTGCAAGTTTTCCAGGCAATCCTGAAAAACCAAGAGCATTTTTTCTTCTTACTAAATCTCTGGCTTTTTTAGCAGCATCTCTTGCCTTAGCAGAAGCAATTGCTTTTTGAACAATTTTATTAGCAATGCTTGGATTTTCTTCAAAAAATTCAGATAGGGCGGTAGTTGTTAAAGAGTCTACTACTCCCTTAATATCACTATTTCCTAATTTGGTTTTAGTTTGTCCTTCAAATTGGGGATCTGCAAGTTTCAAGCTAACAATTGCAGTAACTCCTTCCCTAGTATCATCGCCTTCAATATCCACATCTTTTAGCATGCCTTTTTTCTTTGCATAATCATTAATAACTCCTGTAAGAGCAGATTTAAATCCAGAGATATGTGTTCCGCCTTCCGTGGTATTGATAGTGTTAACAAAACCAAAAATATTTTCATTATAACTCTCGGTATATTGAACAGCTACTTCAACCACAGTAGTTCCTTGTTGTTTTTTAAAATAAATAGGTTTGTGCAATGGACTTTTGGAATGAGTAATATGCTGAACAAATTCTATTAAACCGCCAGCATAATAAAATTCTTCTTTTTTACCATTTCTTAAATCTTCCAATACAATTTTTAATCCTGCATTTAAGAAACCAATTTCTTGTAATCTTTTTTTAAGAACAGCAAAATCAAATTCAATAGTAGAAAATATCTCTGGATCAGGAAAAAAAGTTACAATTGTTCCTGTTCCTTCACTATCCTTAGCCTTACCAACTGCTTTAACATCATCTTGAGCATTGCCTCTTTTATACACCTGTTCATATATTTTACCATCTCTTCTTACTTGGACTATAAGCTTAGTAGATAAAGCATTAACAACACTTGCTCCCACCCCGTGTAACCCTCCAGAAATCTTATAACTATCTTTATCAAACTTACCACCTGCATGAAGCTTAGTAAAAACAATTTCAAGCGCAGACTTCTTATACTGTTTGTTTACTTCAACCGGGATACCTCTTCCATCATCTTCAACAGTGCAACTACCATCCTTATTTAGGGTTATTTTAATAATCTTACAAAAACCAGCCATGGATTCATCTACCGAGTTATCAACAATTTCGTAAACTAGATGATGTAATCCGTCTTTTCCTGTACCGCCTATATACATTGCAGGTCTTCTTCTTACTCCCTCAAGCCCTTCTAAAATCTTAATACTTTCAGCATTGTAGTCTTTTTGTTCTGTTGCCATTTTATTAATTATCTTAAAAATCCTCTTTGTAAATTTTTAATTTCAACCCAGAAAAGCAAGAGCTCTTTAAAAAGGTTTCTGCCAAAAAACAGGCATTTTAGGGCTTAAAATAGCAATTTATTAAAATAGCTTCTTCAAGAAATCCGTCGATAAACCCAAAAAAATTAACGGAAAAAATTTAATTTTATGTCTATTTAATCTCAAAATTTTCCTTAATCCTAAGTATATCTGACTTTAGAATATCGTTTGCGTTAGAGATTTTTTCAATCTGGTTTTGAGATTGCTTTTTTTCTAAAATTAAAGAATCATTCAATTGCTTGCTAACTCTTTTAAGAGTAAAAGAAAGTTCAGAAAATTTGCTCTTAATTGCTTGTACTTCAGAGTATTCCAAAATTATTTTATTTGGTATTCTTTTAACTTCTCTTTTTTTGGGCGAAGTAACAATGGCTGGCTGATTAGAAAGAGGATTTAACATAGCCGGATTATTTCTATTACTAACATTAATATGATGATGAGACTTTTCTTGAGATTCTCTTGTTTGTTCAATTAAAATCGGCAGGTTTTTATTTTTTCCTAAAACAGGAATCTTTTCTTCTACGCTTGGGGAATTATCCTTACTAAAATCAGGTCTAAATAAAGAAGGTATCTTAAATTCTGGAAGTTCAAAATGCATCAAACTTGTTTTTTTGTTTTTTTGTTTTCCTTTAGATTTTTCAAAATGTTTAATCTCTTTAGAAATTATTTTTTTAGTAGCATCATTTGCTCTTGGAGTTTCTAAAATATTTTTGAATATTTTTGGATTAAACTTATCAGGCATCAAGTCAGGTAAACTTAACTCTTCCTCAAATTCTGGTTTTAATTTATTTTTAGAAGTTTTAAAATTCTCCAGGAGAACCTCTTCCTTAGATTTTTTATCTTCGCTTATTTTTTTCTTAAGAGCAGCAATCTCTAAATTATCAAATTGCGTCTTAAAACCGGCTTGGTTTACTTTAATGGGTTCGATAATTATATCTGGAAGTTGAATTCTGGATTTTTCTTCAATAATTTCTGCTATTTTTTTAGGCGTCTTAATTGTATTCCTTGTTTGAGAAAGTGGTTGTTTTTGTTCCTGTTCCTGCTCTTGTTTCGATTTCTGTTCTTCTTCTAAATTTTTATTTTTGAGAACATTAAAATCCATTTTAAAAATAGGCTTGGACTTTTCTGGCTCAGGAAGATTGTGTTGCTTAAAAATCTTAGAAGTTCTATCTTCAATTTCTAGCGCTTCTTCAAGCGTTATAGTTATCTCTGGTTTTGGTTTTTCTAAAGCGTAACGCGGACTAAGAATTTGTTTTAATAATTTAGTATTATCTTCGCCTTTTTTTTGTTCTGAAAAAGATTTATCAGGATGTGCGGTTTTAAATAAGGGTCTTTTATCAACCTTTAATTTATTATCTCCCTTTATAATGGGCTTTTGTTCCAAGGTTCTTTTTTTGTTAGAAAATAGTTTCTTTATAACGCCATTAAATCTAGAACGCCTTGGAACTTTAGGTAAACTCGCGAATCTTTCTTTTTGTGGTGCAGGCACAGGCACAGGAAAAGTTATTTTTTTGCTCTCTGTTTTTTCTGAATCTTTTTTGTAGGGGTTCTTAATTTTCTTAGCTTCTAAAACATAATCTTCGGGTTTTCCAATACCTGAGGTTTCATGCTTTAATTGCTCTGCTACTTTTGTAAATAAATCCGAAGTATATTCTATTTCTTTTTCACCCATTTTATATAATCCTTAAGGAATTTTAGTTTTTATATCTTTTTTATTTAAATTATCCTTTATTTTTTTATTTGACCGCAAGGAATACAACTACCTCCGCAATCCCTTCCAGTCTCATCGTAATCTTTCTTATTATTAAAACAATAAGGACAATAACCATCACTCAATAAGTTTATTTTTATATCCAGATAGTTTTGTGGTAATGAGTCTTTAGTATTAATTCCATTATCAAGTCTTGCAAGAACCGTACCATTAGTATCTAAAACTTCAATAAATCTTTTATTACACCAAATCTTTTCTCGAGTAGTTATTTCTTTTTCCAAAACACAATCTTGGGAATCGAGCAAATTGGGAAGACAAGAATTATCATCCCTACAATAACGATATTGAATGCCTATAACCAAATTGTTTTCTAAAATATTAGTAAGCGTATACTTTGCCTGACAAAAACCCCAATCACTACAAGAGTAAGAAGGTTTACACTCCTTGGTTGTTGTAAAATTGAAACCAAAATCATCGTAGATTAAAGTACCATTTCCAGAACTTGAAACCACATAATTTTTAAAATTATCCTCTTTTTGGAAATTTGAATAAATTTGTTTTAAGCTTTTTTTATCGTTTAAACCCAAACTAGAGAGCTCATACCCTTCAAGTTCAGATATAGCATTCAGATTCCAAAAGAATTCATCTGAAAATTCCCCCGAATTCCATTTAACAAGATAATTTCCAGTTAAAGTATTAATTCCTTCTATTTGCCCAACCTTTAAACTACCTTGTGTGGTATATACAAAATCCCCTACACTAAATTTAGTAAATAAAAAAAGGTAATTAATGATAAGAAAGATTAAACCAAGACATATGAGGACAATAAGAATAATGTTAAAAGTACGCGGTTTGCTCTTTTCATAGAAAAAACTACGCACTCCCTCTTTAAATCCCATATACTTAATAAAGAAAAAGCTTATTTAAACCTTGTCAAAACCGGATAAAGAACAGCAAATATCAGGCAACTAAATAAACAAAAAAGATATTGACTATAGAAAAGCTTTTTATAGTACTAGAAATTTAATCTATAAAAGGGGAAAAACAAAGATTTCATGCAACTATTAACAATCATTTTGGGTATACTTGCCATAGGACTTCTAATATTACTTTATTTTATAAAAAAAGCCAAAAAAAGATTAAACCACAGTCAAAGTTCTGAAGCTTTAAGAAAAATCAAAGGAACTAGTAAAAAAGTCGAAAGTCCAAAAGAGAGTTTAGAACACCTAAGTAAGCTTTCTAAAGATTTTTTTAAAAACTACTTAAAAATAAGAAATGAAACAACATTCAAAGAAATGGCTGAAATCCTTAAGAGAAAGAACGAACCGAGCTTAGCAGAATTCTGTGAAAAAATGGAATTCCAGCTTTATTCTGGAAAAGAAATAAACAAACAGGAAGTTTTGGGCTTAATTGACCAATTTATAGCAATAACAAAGAGCCACAAAATAAAACCCTCAAAACCAGAAACAAAAGATAAAAAAGATTTGAAAATAAAAGAAGTAGAATCTAAGGTTTAAGGAAATACTCTAAATCTTGTGCTAATCAATATAAATTCTAGAACAAATAAAATAATAACTAAAATCATTAGGTATAAAGATAAATCAAAAACAGCAGTCTTCTTTGTTAATAAAATAATATCATTAAGAGAAGCGTAAAAATCTTCTAAGTCTGCAATATTGTAATATTTCCCGCCAGTGCTCTCAGCTAAAAGAGTAAGAGTTTCTTCAGATATCTTAAATAAAGCTCCGATTTCATCTACACCCCCTGCTTGAGTTCCGACCCCCAAGGTGTGCACAATGATATTATTGGCTTTAGCATAGTCTACTGCTTTTTGCAGTGAATTTATGTTTATCGAGCCGTCGCTCATAATAATTATTGTTCTGGATTCCTCATTTGCCAATAAATTTGCAGAAGCAACTATAGCATTAAGCATATCTGTACCGCCAACATCTTTTATTTGAATATTATTAACAGCATTAGCCAGAAGTAAGGAGTCATCAGTTACTTCTTGTTCAATATAAGTAGCTCCAGCAAAAGAAATAACCCCAATTCTAGTTTTTACAGGAACCATTTGCAAAAAGTCTAGAGCAGATTTTTTTGCTGCTTCTAATCTATTAGGTTCTATATCATTTGCATTCATACTTCTAGAAGCATCAATAACTAAAACAAAAGATTGGTCTGTAGATTGAACTTGACCAACCCAAGCCATTCCAGAAATAGTAGCAACAACTAAAATAATAATCGCTATATGAATATAAAGAATAGTAAGATTTTTAGAAAAGACATCTGCTCCTTTTATTCTCGAGATTGCATCAAAATTGGCAAATTTTATTGCTCTTCTTTTTGAAAGTTTAATCGAGATTATATTAAAAAAAACTAAAATGGGAATTGCTAATAAGAAAATTAAAAATTGCGGTTTTGTAAAGATAAACATTTTGTATATTTTTTATTTTATACTCCCTTTAACTAACTATTAACGAATTTCCTCTTTTTAACTCTTGACTTTAAGAGAGTAGCAAGTTCAAGAAGAAAATCCTTGTCTGTATGTAGTTCTAACAAGTCTGAACCGGTTTTAGTAAAAACCTCATCAACTTTAGAGACTTGTTCTAAAGTATATTTTTCATAGTCTCTTTTAATCATCTTCGGATTTACTATTTTTTGCTCACCAGTATAAATATCTTCTATAATAACCTCATTATCTAGATCAGGCATAGTCAAATCTACTGGGTCTCGAATCATAAGCCCGATTGTTTCAAACTTTCTCATAAAGGTTTTAAGAATTTTAATAGTCTCATCATCAAAATTAATAAAATCAGAGATAATGAAAACAGCCGATATTCCTTTTAAAACAGGAAGTAAAAATTTAAGGGTTTTCTTTAAATCCGACTTGCCACTATAATAATCGGGGTTAGCAAGAGCTCGAATAATACTATGAAAATGTTCCATGCCGCCTGAAGCAGGAAAAAGTTTAACAACCCTATCTGAATAAAGAGCCATGCCAGCACTATCTCCAGAACCAAGAATAAGATGAGATAAACTTGAAACTAATTCTGCAGTTGCCTCATTCTTTAACTTCTCACCAGAACCAAAAACCATATTATCTCCAACATCAACTATAAAAAATATCTTTAAATCTCGTTCTTCGAGATATTGTCTAATTAAAACTTTATGCGGATTTCTCATTGTAGCTTTCCAATCAATAAGTGAAGCATCGTCGTTTTCCGGAGAATAATTTCTGTAAGAATCAAACTCAAAACCCTTTCCACCAAAAATTCTTTTATAATATACTGTCCTTATAAGTAGCTGAGTTTTCATTATGGACTCGAATCTACTTATTGCTTTAGGAAAATCTACATTCAATTTTTTCATTTTCCAGATTATGGCACAGGTATTTCATTTAATATGCCGTCTATTACAGCATCAGAATCAAGATTTTCAGCTTCTGCTTCATAATTCAAGATTATTCTATGACGCAAAACATCATGAGAAACCTTCCTAACATCTTGGGGTATAACAAAACTTCTACCATTTAGTAATGCCTCTGCTCTCGAAGCTATAAAAAGACTTATACTTGCTCTAGGGGAAGCACCCCATTCAATATATCTACCATATTTACTTTTGTTTTCTCTAGTTGCATTAACTATCTCAACAATATATTCTTCGATCTTTGAATCCATAAAAATTTGCTTAACAAGTTCTTGAGCTTCGATAATATTCTTAGAGGATAATACTTGTTTTAATTTAAAGTTACCAAAACCCGCAACATCAGTATTTTGTCTTAAGATTTTCATCTCCTGTTCCTTGCTAGGATATTTCATAACTAATTTAAAGATAAATCTATCTACTTGGGCTTCTGGAAGAGTATAAACTCCTGCTTGTTCAATTGGGTTTTGGGTTGCCATAACAAAAAAAGGCTTTGGCAAGGTCATTGTTTCTTTTCCAATAGTAACCTGCTTCTCTTGCATTGCTTCAAGTAAGGCAGACTGAGTCTTGGGGGGCGACCTATTTATTTCATCTGCAATAAGAAAATTAGCAAAAATCGGACCTTTTACTAATTCAAATCCCTTACCTTCCCTATAAATTGTTTGTCCAACAATATCTGTTGGTAATAAATCTACTGTAAACTGAACTCTCTTGGTTTCACATCCACTAACAACCCCAAGACATTTAATCACAAAAGTTTTAGCAACTCCAGGAACTCCCTCTATCAGAACATGACCATTACAAATTAAAGCTTTGATTAAAGAATCTACTACTTGATCCTGACCAACTACTGCACGAGAAATCTCTTTCTTTAATTCTTTAATTTTAATAGAGAGACTACTAATCTTAGAATTCAAAGCTTTATTACTAAAATCAGATTTTTTTTCTTTCATAAGTCCTCTTTTTATTTAACTTTAAAGGAAAGTAAAAACAACTACTTAAACTTGTAATATCTATAGATATTGAAAATAATACCAAAGATAATTGCAGCAGCAATTCCTATTCCCAAATAAAGTAAGATATTATCTTTTTGTTGTTTGGAATATATGGGTCTTAATGGACTTTCGAGATAAGTCTTACAAGCTTCAACAGCAGCATTAGCTTTTTGTATGGCTGTTTCTATTCTCCCTGCTCTAAAATCTTCTTGAGCTTCTAAAATCATATCTTTTAGCTCGAGACATTCTGGATGTTCATCAATAATTCCCTCTGTAAAAGCAACAACTTTAAGAACATTGGCTGCTTTTTTTCCAACAAAAGTAAAAACAGCACGATTGCTTGTTTTATAACTTGGAGAAGCGGCTTCTGCTTCTAAAACTACTTCATAAAATGAAACATCGGTTTCAGTTATCCTTGTATTCAAAGTAATATTTTGTTTACTTCCTGCACCGAGAATATCTATTTTTTCCTTATCAATAGTTACTTTTAGACTGGATAGCTTTTCTCCATTTTTCATTAAATAAGCAACGAGTTTAAGCTCGCTAAAAGAAGTTGTTCCTTCATTATCTAAAGTAACTGGAATTTTAACATCGCCGTTATCTTTTATATCTGGAGCAGAAAAAAGTAATTTTAACGAGGTAACTGAACTTGAACCGCCGCCACCACCGCCACTACCAGGAGTTGTTGTTCCACTAGAACAAGCTTGTGTTTGAGTTAAATCATCATAGCCACAAGTTGGATAAGTACATGTTCGATTCTGAACTCCCCCTGTGCAAGAACTCCAAGCCCCACAAAAAGCAGTTTCCGAACAAATGTTTTGTGTTTCTTCTGTTCCATTTTCATAAACATTTAAAGCAGAACGGATTACAGGAACAGTACTTGTATAAGTAAAATTAAATAAAATAGTACCATCATCCAAATCTACTCCTGTTGCGGTAGCATCAAGTTTAGATTCATATACTGAAAAAATTCTAGCAGTTCCTTGTCCTGTATCAACAATTTTAGTATTATTTCCTTGAGAGACACTAGCTCCTGAACCAAGAACATTATAAAATTTAAGACTGCTTACACTCGAATAAGCATCTACAAAACTTACTTCATAACTATAAAAATTAGTTGCATTATAGACACTTACATAAACTATTCCAGCAGTACTATTATTAACTACAAAACTCGGAACAGCACTAATTACTCCAATAAATCCAAACATAAACACCAAAAGTGCCAATGCAATTACACTCAATATTAAACTCTTTTTCAGCATACCTATATTAGATAAAAAGCATATTTAAACCTTGCGTCGCAACCAAACTCGAGTTTAAAAACTCCCCGTCGATAAAAAAGATAAAAAAACATTCAAAAAACAAATGGTAAAAATAAACAAAAATAACTCTAGTTATAAAAGAAGTTATTTATTCTCTTTAACTCTGTAATGGGCTCTAGGTAAATTAGAAGTTACATAAAGAGTATTGGTTCCGTTCGCAACAGAATTAGTGGAAACCTCTTGCCAATTTAACATATCGGGAGATTCTTGAACAATTACAGAGGATACTCCTTGACTAAAAACCTTAAGTTCTAATTCAGAAGCATCATTAGAAGAAGCAACATTACCGTTAGTAGAATTATTACTTGCCCCGTTTACCTGATTTGTTGTGTCGCCGCCGTAAGGCGCCAAGTGCAGCGCCAGCAACACCAACAAGTCCAAGAGTTTTTGGTTCCGGGATAGGATTAACAATTACTAAAGAATTTGGATTAGGATTATAGCCTACATCTGCATTTGACCATGTTCTACCACTAGTAGTATAAGTTCCACCAGAACGACTAACACTAGTATAAAGCCAATTAAGTTGAACAGGAACATTAGTAGAATCATTATTATTCGCTGAAAAAACAATATCAAAAACTCTTCCTGTTCCAGAAGTATAACCTGCATCAGCTAAAGCAAGATTAATCTGCCAATAGCTACCTCCATCAGAAATACCTGAAAAGCCAGAATTTAAATCCCTACCGTTAAAAAAACCATTAGTAATATTATTTCCAGAATCTTGATAAAAAATAACACCCATAGGAGTTAAATAATTAGTTAAGGAATTTCCAGAACCTACAGAAAACCGATAACTACCATTTCCAACAGCAGCGGTTCCAAATGTTCCTTGCATAACAGGTATTTGCAATGTTGTACCAGAAGTTGCATTTGTATAAGCATATTCAAAAACACTAAATCCATTTGTTACTGCATCCGCTTTCTTTGCTCCAAACAAGGAAGCCCCAACAACTAAAGCTGCTAATCCTAAGGTTCTTAATGATTTTCTCATATAAAATTAGTGTTTTAAGAGTTTTTAAAGATTATGGTTTTAGGGTTTTTTTCACTATTTCAAAGTAAAGACAAAATTAGAACTAGCTACCTCTAGTATTATACTCA
>VGKO01000011.1 GCA_016867035.1 Candidatus Pacearchaeota archaeon | reverse complement strand
TTTTATCAAAATTATTTTGAAATGATAAATTAGAAGCTGATGCTTTTTATTCCACCGGACCAGTTTATGGAGGGGATAAGAAATGGGTATTAGATCTATTCGATTCCCCTTTTTGCTTAGCAGGCTATAATTTTGGTATCTTCAAAAAAAACGTAAACCAAATTAACACTATTTTAGAAAGGGATAACCTCTTAAAAATAATATGCCGAAGCCAAGATCATAAAAACGTCATGAAAAGATATTTCTCTAAAAAAGTTATTGATAAAATTGTAATACAAATACCTAAACTGCCAAAGAAGAAATTTAAAAAATCGAAGAAAGAGTATTTCCAGATTCTATTTTTAGGTAGCATAAACAACCCTGGCGACTTTTATCAGAAAGGGGGGGGTTATGCTGTTGATATTCTAGAAAAATTGCAAAAATTGTATAAAATAAAGCTAGTGATTAGATGCGCTCTGCCATCCGAAATGCAAGAAAGGATATTAAGTAATAAAGATATAATTTATTATAAAAATAAAGTCTCACAAGAAAAAATGGAAGAGCTATATAAAACGAGCGATATAGCGATTCTAGCAAATCAATACTTTGTTTTGATGACGACCCTGGAAGCAAAAGCATATTCCTTGCCAATAATTGCATTAGATACGACTCCCATGGTCCGCGAATTAATTTCCAAAAAAGATGGCTTTTTGATTAAACCCCCTGAAAAATTGAAGAAATTTTATATGATGGAAAAATATCCTTTAGATAACCGTAATCCTCAATTTGTAAAATTTTTAAAATGCAAAGATAACCGAGTTGTAAATGACATTGCAAATAAAATCAAAAGTTTAATGACTAAGAAACATGAAAAAAATCGCTAAAAAAATTATGAATTTATCGCAAATTATAGAAAATCCTAAGATAATCTCTGCAATTTTTAATGGTGTAATTCCTTCTTATGCTCGTGATTTACTTATAATAAAACAAATTTCAGGTATATCACCTAGAACAATCATAGATGTCGGAGGCCATATAGGACAAAGTGTAAAGGCGATGAATTTTGTATTCCCCAAAGCGAAGATACACTCTTTCGAACCAAATAATGCAATTTATCCCCTTCTTAGAAAAAATGTTAAAAAATTAAGTAATATTTTTACCTATCCTTTCGGATTGGCCTCTATTGACGGAAAAGTACCGTTCTGGTCTAATGAATTCTCTGGTGCCAGCTCGATGCTTGATTCTAAAGAAGAGAGAAACAAAATATTTGCAATTACCAAAAATAGAAAAAAAGTTTTTGTAGACATGAAAAGATTTGATAATTTAAACATTTCTATTGAAAGGCCCCTTTATTTGAAGATTGATGTGGAAGGTGCAGAAAAGTATGTCCTTAAGGGGTTCGGCGAACTAATGAAGAAAGTTGACATCCTTCAAGTAGAATATACCTTCAAAAAATTTTATGAAGGACAGACAACATTTGAAGATATTTTAAAATATGCTAGGCTCGCAGGATTAGACTCATTCGTACAGCTTAATATAAATTACACTGAAAATAGTGGTTTAGTCTACTGCGATTTAATATTTTTTAGAAATCAAAAAGTTGAATATCTCATCTAAAAATAGATAAAATCGCACTTTTAACCGGCTCTAGGTCTTCTTTAGTCAACCCCTTTATGAAATACAAAGTGATAGCATAGACGAATATGCCGCTAATCACAATCAAAATTCCAGTTAATAACCTTATATCAAAAACTTTTTGAATTATATACTCAATTAATAAGAACATTATGAAACTTGCAAATAGGGGTTTAATTATATTGGTCCAATTTATTTCTAGTTTAAATTCCTTCTTAGCTAAGATTAATGCAACTAAAAAATAGAGCATCCATGAAATTAATGTAGCGATGGCTACACCCATTGTAGCCATAAATTCAGATATTCTTAAGAAAATAATGATAAAAAGATAGTTAAGAAGAATGTTTAATAAAGTCGCGACCAGAGTTAATTTGGCAAATTTTTCTGGTTTTTCCCTGGCTGAGAATAGCATTGAAATTATGCCCACATTAACTGAAATTATTACCATGAATGATAAGGTGTATAAAAATATTGCTGCTGGGAGGTATTTATCACCATAAACAAATCTTATGACATATTTCGCTAAGATAATTAGGCCAAAACTTGCTGGAATTGTAAGCATCATAGAATATTTCATTATCCTATTAAACCCGTTTGAAAGTTTTACAAAGCTAATTTTGGTTAAAACTGGCATCAGAACATTGACAAAGGATAACAACCCTGCGATGCTTAATACGAGATTAAATGCAGCTTTATAATACCCAATATACTCAGCTGAAACGAATAAACCCAACATAATTGTGTCTATATAAGAAAAGAAAACTATTGACAGATTTCCAAGCGTCAGGTATCTGATAAATTTTATAACTCTTGCCTTATCTATCTTGGTCTCAGATTTTTCAAACAAAAACTTGAAGAATTTTTTAGAATAAAAAATTATGAATATGAAGACGAGCAGAATAGATATAACTAGGCTGGTTATAACTCCACTGACATAAAATTGCTTTGCTACGAGCAGGAATACAAACAGTACAAACACAATTCTTATCGATTGAAGCAAGACTTCCTTGATATTTAGATAATAGATCTTATTGTTGATGTAAAAAAGCGATTCAAAGAATCCTTCTAAAGCTAGGACAAAAATATATGCTCCTGAAATGAGAAAAGGCAGGAAGACTAGGGGCTTATGAAAAAGATGTTGTGCTAATGGATAGCTTATAACTATCAGCATGAAAGAGAGTATAATAGAAAGCTTGAACTTTAGTTTCAGTATATATTGAAAATAAGCTGCTGCTTTTTTCTTGTTTTTTTCTATTTCTAATGATACAAATCTAATCATTGCCTGATTTATTCCTAAATCTGCAAAAGTCAGAAACATAAGTGCTACAGAAGTAGCCAGAGAATATAAACCAAAACCTTCTGGAAGGAGAAATCTTGCGAGAAGTATCGTAAAAATAAGTCCACCTACTCTTGATATGAAGGAGGCTAAAAAATTCCAAAGACTATCTTTTGCAACCCTTTGTTTTAACCCTTTTTTAGCTTTATCGCCCATTAAAATAAAAAGAGGCACTTCTTTTTAAACTTGTTTAATTAGAATTTCTCGGTTTTTCTGCTATGGCTATAACACTCATACCAAATGGAAATTTGACTATGCTTTCTACTACTCTAAATAGAGGAACAAGATTGTTATAGAGCTTGAATGTGCCCTTAGCAAAAAGTTTCTTTTTTAGGAGAACATAATTAAGATACCAACCAAGAGCACCCGCTACATTAATGTAATGCATTTTTATTATCTTAAAACCCGCCCTCTTTAATTTAAGGCCAAGTTCTTGTTTAGTATATCTTCTAAAATGTCCGCCCTCAAAGTCTAAAATTGCATAAAGGAAGTTCATTGCTGGAACAATTACTAAAAACTTAGCACCGGGTTCAAGAACATTATAAACATTTTTTATTGCTAAGCTATCGTCCTCTATGTGTTCTAAAACATTCATAGTAATTGCAGTATCAAACTTATATTTTTTAAGAGCCATCATTTTATTTGCATCAGAAGCATCAGAAAGAAAGGTATGAAAGTTAGACTTGCCCGCAAACCTTTTCTTAACTATTTCCAAATAATCCTGTGAAACGTCCAACCCCATCAAAAAATCTTTGTCAAGAAAGAAATTAGATAAATTACCATTAGCTACTCCTACATCTAATATTCTTTGGCCGGCATGTGGTCTTATGATATCTGAAAGCCAATTGTAATAATTGGTCATTGAAGATAGGGTTTGCATATTTTCCACCATAGTAGTATTAAAATTAGCAAACTTACTATACTCTAAAAATCTCTTTTGCTCCCTTATCTTAAATTTTTTTAATTTATCCATTGTTATTTTTAATCTACAATTTTATAAGACTCAAAATATTTTCTTAATTTTCTCATTTCTTCGATAGTTCCATTAGTTTTTAAATGTTCTGCAATTTTAGTAGCCATATCCATGCAGTGGTCCATGTTATTATAATTAAAAAGTCCGTTTCTTCCACAGGTTACAAAATTTAAGAGATTTTCATCAGCCCAATCTAAAATAATTTTTAATTGTTCTTTATAATCTAAAGAATAAATTGGATATACCTCCTTCTTTCTTAAAACCAAACCCTCTACAAAATTCTCTTCTTTTAGAATATCAAGTTTTATCAAATCTGCTTTAACCTTTTCTATTATTTCTGCATCTTCCATAAATTCTATTTCTGGTCTTATAGAAATTTCTGCAATAATTGCGGTTTTATCCTTGGGTTGATTGAATGCCGAGAAAGATTTTTGTTCAGAAAGTCTTTGAAAAATAAATCTTTTTTCTGGGAAGAATGCCCAATTAGAGTTCATTGCCTTTTCTTTGTTGACTAAAATATAAGCCAAAGCAAGTCCCCTAAATTTTAGCTTGTTTAAAGATTCTAAAACTCTATTTGGAAGATCAAAAAAAGGCAGAACATCTTTTAAATTAGCTGTAGAAATAAATACATCGGGTTTTATTTCTATTTTTCTTCTACCCGAGTTTACAATTAAATGTGTTATCCTTTTACCTTTTACCTTCACAGCCTCTAATTTAGATTCAAGGATGATTTCCCCATTGTTCTTTTTAATTTTTTGAGATATTCTTTCGCTTAAATCTCTAATTGATTCTTGAGGATAAAAAAATGTCTCGGCGTTTAGGGAAGGATCTTTTTTATTAGTTATTGAATCTAATATTACTTTTATAAGGTTTGGAGAGGCTACTCTGGTTTTTGCTAAATCTGAAGATAAATCCTTAGGATTGCCCCATATTTTCTCCGCATTTTCTTTGAATACGAGTTCATACATAGATTTACCAAATTTAGAAATCAAAAAATCATCATAAGACTCTTCTTTCTTTTTGCTACTTGTAGCTTGCTTGACCATATTTAAACCATAATTCGACATTAGTTTAAGTCCTAAGAAAATATTAAATTTAGTCAATATTTCTTTTATTTGAAGAGGATATTTAAAAAAATTCTCTTTTAAGAATATTGTACTTTCTTTTTTAATCTCTAAGAGTTTTTGTGGGTCTTTTTCGTATAAACTCTTTATTTCTTGTTCTATCTCTTTTTTTTGAGGATAGAGTTTATGCGGACCATAGTCTAAAGTAAAGCCCTTATAACAAAAAGACGAGCAGGTACCTCCAATATCCTTTCCACGTTCAATTATAATAACCTTATAATCCTTGGATAACTTCCAACCTAGGGTTAAGCCTGTTATTCCTGCACCCAAGATAACTGCAGTTTTTTTCATATCAAAAAGATAAAACCCAGATTTTTAAAGATTTAGGGGTTGTAAACTAACCTGAATAACTCCCTTAAATTAATCCACAAACCGATACTTTACAAGAGTCCAAAGAGCTTCAAAACCATCCTTCCATTTTATTTTCTTGCCTTCTTCTACACTTCGAGGATAATATCTAATGGGAACTTCAAAAATTTTATAACCTTTTTTTCTTACTTTTGCAGTAACTTCTGGACAAAATTCAAATCTTTCACATCTCAGGTTTATGCTCTTCAAAACACCCGAATCAAAGACTTTATAGCAAGTCGGCTCATCAGTAATATTCGCCAAAAATAAAACATTTGAAGCAAGAGTCAATATCCTATTAGCTAAAAAAAATCCATTCTTTAAGATAGAAGGTCTGTTTTTTCTTGTGGGGAATCTAGAACCATAGACCACCTTATATTTTCCACTAATTATCGGAGCAATTAATTTTGGATAATCTTGAGGATCGTATTCCAAATCTGCATCTTGAATTATTATAATGTCTCCTTTCGCTTCCTTTATACCTGTTCGAATTGCCCTACCCTTACCACAATTTTTTTGGTGAAATAAAACTTTTATTTCCTTATCTCTTATACTCTTTAATATTTCACGAGTCCCATCTTTTGAAAAATCATCTATAACTATTATTTCCTTTGGTATTTTTACGCTTTTTACTTTCTTTAATAATTCTAATATGGTTGATTTTTCATTATATGCTGGAATTATTACAGATATCTTTGGTCTCTTTGATATCTTTAACTTTTGTAATTTTTTTGATTGCATATTTTATTCCTCTCGTGGGTTGTGCTTCTTTATTAGATATAAAGTATAGAAGATAGCAGCGATTGATAGAATAATGGAAAGCCAGATTATTGCTTTAGCTAATAAATAAAAAATATTACCAAAAAAAGTAGAAGTCTTATAATAATCTATAACCTGGTCTCGGGGGGTATATCTTAAAGGATAAAAGAAAAATGTATGCCCGGAATCTATTGCTTCATACAAAAGAGGGGAGAATAATATTTGAGATTTGTAAACCGTAATACATTTGTTTTTAGAGCTTAGTTCGGGTTGGCCACCACAAGGTAAAGAAATCATCTCCTGGCTCCTATCTTTGAACATTGAGGTTAATTCCTCCATGCTTGCATTTAGTTCGGGCTGACTTGCAATTGTGCCCCAACCACAATCATCAGAAGCACATTCTACAAAGTAGAGATTGGTAGGGTATCTTTGAGAGATATCGACTTTATTATTTAAATCAAACAATTGACCAAAATAAGAAGCCTCTATGTAGTGCGTATCAGCAAACATCCACATCGCTCTTCCTCGGTAAATTCTCGCATCCACAATAACAATATCCTTAGTATCAATCGCGTTGGTTACGTATTCTCTTGTAGAAGAAACAGAAGTTTGGTCCTTAATATAGGGCCAAAAAGACATAATAGAAAGTAATATTAGGATGCAAGTAAGAACTATTGCTATCTTTCCAGATTTAAAACTATATTTTTTTGAAATTAAATCCGAGATATAAACTAAACCCGCAGCCAGATAAATACAGAATACTGGTGAAAAAATAGCATAATGCGTCGGAAGTCTGTTGGTAACCGTAATTAAGAAAAAAGGAATTGCTTGGAATAAAATGAAAAAACCAGAAAATCTATTTTTCTTTATTGTGAAAAAAAGCAAAAATAATATCCCCAATAAGAAGTTCAGGAAATCTATTTTAAAAAATGAAGAAGCTTCCAGTATTCCGGGGATGACTTCTTGAAATTTAAAACCATCATTGATACCTTGTATTCCTGAATAAACCTCTCGAGATTTAGCAATATCAAAATATTGTGATAAATATGCGTCTACCATTCCAGTATTATTATACCAAAGAACATTATGGATAATTATAGGTGAAAAAAGCAAGGCGATAATTATGCCGAATTTTATCAGAGAATACCATGCCTTCTCAGAATTATAATTCTTATTTAAAGAAAGATAATACAAAACAAATACAGGTAAGAAGAAAAGAGAGAGGGTTTTTATTAAAGCCGCAACACCCAAAAATAATGCTGCCAACATAGAAAGACTGTTATTCCTCTTTATTTGCTTTATAAAAAGGTAAGAAGCTAATAAAATAAAGAAAATGGCTGGAATATCCATTTCTATACGAGTGTAAATAATGCTAAAAGAGGAAAAAGTAAATAATGCTGAAGCAATAAGTGCTGCTTTTCCTTTAAATAACTCTTTAGTCAACAAAAATACCAAAAGAATACAAAAAGTTCCAAACAATACCGAAAGAAATCTTGCACTCCAGAGATTAATTCCAAAAATAGAATAACTTAAATCAGTTAAATAAGACCAAGTTATAGACTGCCAAATTCTTCCAACCCCTCCTGAATCAACTATCCCTATTGCGTGGGGCCCGTGAACCATCTCATCAGCATTTGGTTCTATATTATTGGCTGCTATAAACCTAAGGATAAAACCTATAATTAATAATAAAATCAACCATTTTCTTTCATCATTCGAAAATATGAAACTTATAGTTCTATCAAAAATTCCTTTGCTCGAATTCGATATTTTTTTTTGATTTGATTCCACCATCTTTAGCTTAGCTGATTTTTATTTATTTTATATCCTGAAGTAATTTTTTATTCTTCGAATTTTTTAGAGAATAAAAAAATGAAATTACCTTATCATAATTATATTTTACACTATAAAGATGTATGGCATCTAAAATCTGATGAAAAACAAACCCAATAATAATGAAAAGTGCAAGATTATTTGGATAAAAAATAGCCCAAATTATAAGTAATATTAAGATAGCTTCGAAACCATGCAAGAAACATAAACCCATATAAATCTTTTCTTTCTCAGCTCGACTCATTTGATTAAACAATTTTCTATTCCTCAAAAACCAAATACTGGATCGTCTTAGATTCCAATCCTTTTTTTTATAAACATAATAGAGATAATGGTCGACGTCTATTAAAAAGCTCGAAAGAAAAATTATAATCGCCCCTATTAGCCCTATTGCTGGAAATAAAAAATAAAGAATTATGGAAAAAATTGCCCCGAGAATTATATGATATTTGGGCAACATATTACTCTTGTATCCTCCTTAGGATTTCTGCAAAAGCAGGGCGAGTTATAAGAATACCAACGGTAATTGTTAAAATTGTTGTTAAAGCAAATCCTTTCAACATTCCTGCTCCAGCCCAGAATAATGGAAGCATTGCTGCTATTACAGTAAAGAAAGCTCCGAAAATTACGAAAAATGCTCTTTTTATTTTTTCTTTTAAACTTATTTGTACATTAGATACAGATTCATCAATCAAAACAATTTGATCATCTACTCCTGTTCCCATTCCAGCAATTATTCCCGCAATAGAAGGTGCATCAAGATTCCAGTTTATCAATGCTGCAATACCTAAGGTAATGGCTACTTCTGAGAACATTGTTAGAATAACTGCAGAAGTTATTTTTATTTTTCTATACTTGATAAAAATTATCGCAGAGATAATCACAAAGACTAGAACTCCTAAAATAAGAAGATTTTTAGTAAACTCTTTTCCCAAAACAGGAGAGATGGTGTCTAATTTTACTATTTCTAATTTGAAAGGAAGACTGCCTGTAATTAGAATTGTTTGCAACTTATTCATTTGCTTTGTTGCTTCTTTAACTGCTTCTTGTCTACTTAAGCCAGAACCAGAACCACTAATTACTATTTGTGTTGCTACTTGTCCTTTCAAATCCTTAGAAATAAAAAGAGAATCCATAAGATTATCGTCTAAATATAAATCGAGTTTTTGAGAAAGATATTGAGGATTTTCAGGGTCTATTCCTAAATTAAGAGTAACCTCTGCTTGGCGCTTTGCTGCTTCTTCTTTTAAAGAGATTGGAAATCTAAATCTGCAAACTTCTCCATCTTGGATGGCTGAACACCCTTCTATTCCTGCTTGCTGTCCTGATCTTTCTACATGACTAATATCTTGGCCCCCTGAGAAAACAGTGATGTTGCCTATTTTTCCTTCGAATTTGCCTTGATTTTCAACTAAATCCTCTAAATCTCCTGGTGTAGCTCCTGCTACTTCTATAAGCATATAACTTTCTCCGCCCAAATCCCTTACAGATTTAATTGTAATATCCTTTATCCCAAAACCATTAGAACGTTCTGAAGTAATTGCGATTAAATCGCTCATTTCAGAATCTGAAAGAGTTTTATTCTCAGCTTTTATTAATGCCCTAGCTCCTCCGCTTAAATCCAATCCTGTTTTTATCTTTGTTTTAGGAATCTCTTTCACTATTAAGGAAAGTTCTTTATTAGTATAAAAAATAAATGTTCCTGACTTGGTTTCCATAGAAACTTTGGTAGAATCTTCTAGATTAAGTGAATTAACTAATTTATTATAACTTTCAACAGAATCTATTGCTTTTCCATTTATAGATTGGAGAATCATTCCGCTTCTTAAACCAGATTCAAATTCTGAAGTGTTTTTAGAAATTCCTTGAATAACTACGCCCTTTTCAAATAAGTTCCAAGGCGGGGCTATAATTAAGAAACAAAAAATTAAGATTATTACTAATAACCAGATTTTATAGGATGCCATTATTTAATGTTCTTTTTCTCACAATACCATTTAATTATGCCGGTGTTCATTAACCAAGTATTAATTATATCTGCTATAAGTCCAAGAGCTAAAATTAAAAATATCTGTCTAAAAGAATCAGGTAAACCTGTAACTAAGAAGAAAGCAGGTAAAACTGCGAATAAAGAAGTTAGGCTCATGGTTATACCTGTCTTAAATGCACCATAAATTCTTTGATTAACTGTCCCTTCTGGTTTTTTTAATACTCGAGAAGTTAAAAGAATATCTGTATCTACACTATAACCTACAAGCATCAAAAATGCAGCTATACCTGCTGCTGAAAGTTTTATTCCCAAGTAGTTTATCAAAGCAAGAGGCATTACTATATCTGCAAAGGCCGCGAATATAACTGCTATGCTTGGTGTAAAAGTCCTGAATAAAATAAAAATAACAATGGACATTAATATAAATGAGATTAATAAAGCAATTATTAGCTGCTTATAAAAAGTATCACTTAAACTGGAACCTGTAAATTCAATACTTGAATTATCTGAATTCAAGGGATAACCTAGGGCTTGCTCAACATCTGCTTTAATTTTTTCAGGAGCCGCAGAAGTTTCTATTACTATTGCTACAATCTCTCCTGTTCGGATATCATTTAATTTCCTAAAAGAAATATCATTTGGATATTTTTCAGATAGGGTTTTTTCTAAACTAATAGCTTCAACTTCGCCATTAAGGGTAATAGTGGTTCCTCCAGAAAGACTTACATCCTTGTACATAAAATCGCCCTTTTCAGAATAAAAAATTCCTAAATAAACTAGCGCAACAATTAACAAAGCTAGGGGTATAAGCATTAATAATTTGTAGTTCTTGTCAAACCAATTTTTGTTTGTTTCCATTATTTTCTGGGGTTTTTTATGTATATAAATTGTATGAAATGCGCCTGCGCCACATTTCATTTTCATATTATTCATTTAAGTTACTTAAATGAAATGCGCCGGCCGGGAATCGAACCCGGATCAACTGGTTGGAAACCAGTAGTACGAACCATTATACTACCAGCGCACGCTGGTAGTATGTATTTTGGAACCATTTTAAATCTTACTATTGGATTAAACGCGCCCGAAAGGATTTGAACCTTTGACCCTCTCCTTAGGATGGAGATGCTCTGATTCCGGGCTGAGCTACGGGCGCTTAATAAAACTAAAAAAAGAGAATATAAAAAACTATGGAATTAACAAAGTCTATAAGAAACCAAACAAGTTTTTACAGCATCATGAATTTCAGGAAATCTTATGCCTTGTTCTCTCTCAAGCTTGGCGGGGGATAAAACACAATTTGATCTTTTTCCTTTAGTCATCCTATCTAAATCTTCTACTGAAAGAATTTCGAAGGTATGGGGGGGCTCAACATATTCTCGATAAAAAGCCATTATTTTTGCTGCAGAAATTGTTCCTGGATTAACAACATTGTAAATTCCTTGTGCCCTCTGTCTTATAAGTGTTGGGAGAGCTCGAACTAAATCTGGAACAGTAGTCATAGAATTTTGAATATCAATCACTTTTTGAAAGGCTTTTAATTTATCTATAAGATTTCTTGGATGGGGCCTATCATCGATGGGCATGCGTATTCTCAATAAAAGTCCTGGAAGATTTCTTAAAATTCTTTCAGAATCTATTTTAGTCTTAGCATAAAACTGAGGACCATCAAAATTAGGTTTATCTTCTTCAGTATAACCCTCGCCATTATTATCACCTGAATAAACACAACCGCTACCAATGTGAATAAAATATATTCCCCTCTCAGCACAAGCCAAACTCAAATTCACTGGTGCGACAATATTGCTTGCGATTGTTTCTTCTCTATGAATTTCACACCAATCTATTCCAATTTCACCAGGACCGCTAGTTTTACCTGCGCAATTAATAACTACTTCGGGTTTTTCTCTATCCAAAAACTCTTCTAGTTGCGGTAAATCAGTTAAATCTACTTCTGCTCTTGGAACAAGAGTAAAGGCTAGGGCTTCTGAAAAACGATGTCCCAGATATCCTGCACCAAAGATAAAATTTTTCATGATAAAAGATAATTTGCTAATTTAAAAGCATTATAGCGATTAAATATAAATATAATGCGAGGGAAAGGATTCGAACCTTTGAAGGCACGAGGCCAACAGATTTTGAGTCTGTCGCGTTTGACCACTTCGCTACCCTCGCATAATTATGCTAAAAAAGTTAAATAAAAAGGATCAGTAGATAGGAATCTACCTACTACCAACTCCTCATTCTAAGTTTTCTTTGCATAGAAATAAGAGAGATGTGCTATTTTTAAAGTTATTTTTAGCTATTCTGAGGCATTGTTTAAGTTAGAAATGGTTCAGCGAGGCAAAGTAGGAGAGGATAAGAGAATATTCTGGAAAACTGATGATAAAATTAGAAGTAGAATAGATTATGAATCAGAATCCTTCAAAGAGAAAGAAAAGAAGTTGAAGATTAAAGAGCGATAGTCAGATTTTTTAGGTAGATGCCTTTTTAAAAATTTTTAAAATATATAAAAGAGAATTAGTAGTTAATGTAATCAAAAAGAAAAGAAGGCACCATACAAAGAAATAAAGAATTCCAAATTCAAGCCCAAACCCAAATTCGTCCTTAAAAACCCAATTAACATTATAAGATGGATTTGTAAATAATAATGTCAGAAAATACACAATAACTAATTCTAAAGATGCTAATTTCCAAAAATCTATCCTTTTGCTTTTGATAAAATAAAGAGCTAAAAGTGCTAATGGAACCGTTAGAAAATGCTGAAAACTAAGCACCCTCCCTAAATTTATTGCACCTTCAAACATATAATTTGTAAAACCAAATAATTCTTTATGCATGATTAATCGGTATAAATAATCAAAATTCCAGAATAATGATGGAATTGTAAGTATGCATATTTGAGCTCCAATTAAATATCCTTTTTTCAAAAAACAAGCAACGCCTATTAAAACAAGACTTATGTGGCAAAACCACAAGAGCAAATTAGGACTAACAAAAAGAGAACTATAGATTATATCTGAAATGCCGATAATTAAGAAGATTACACCCAATATATTTATAATTAACTCTTTTGAATTCATAATATTATACAAATATGGATAATTTATAAATATGTCCAACTCCCAATGTTTAGATAGGTTTATAAGAAAACATTAATTTTTATTCAAATGACTAAAAAAAGTGATTATTTATTGAACGCACTTGGAATTTATATGCTTTTAATTTTTGTTTATAACTTGATAAACATGTTTTACGTTGGAGAACAGCTTGAGATATTCTGGCTTTGTAATCATGTTACTTTAATAATTGGGTTGGCTATACTTTTAAGGAGTCAAAAAGTTTTAATTGCTGAACTATCTATAATTTTTCTGGTATCCTTAGTATGGACAATTGATTTAATCTTTTTATTTATTACAGGAATGAGCCTTATTTCAGATATAAGGTTCTTTTGGGATCAAAATATCTTTTATCAAATAGCCACAGTTCTAATTCATACAACAGTTATCCCTATTAGTTTATGGGCTATCTTTATAATCAGGAAAAGAGTAGAGATTAAAAAAACGATGGCGATTTTCTTGCTACATTGGGTAGCACTAATCTCCTTTGGGTATTTTTTAAAAGGATATAACTTTAATTGCGTATTTCATTCATGCATAAACTTTATTCCCGATTTTAAATTTCACTTCCTCATGGCAATAGGAGTTTATAGTATTCTCATGATAATTGTGAATTATGCAATCAATAAAATTTTAGGCAATTTAAGATCTTAAGACGTTATATAAAATCTATTAATTTATTGGTTATTCTAATTTTGCCAAATCTTATTGCAAAGTCGCCAGTCTCCTGTGTGTGATATACCTTATGAGTTGCCATGTTAAACCATCCCTTTATCTCAAAACCCATATCTTCCAGAAGTTTACGGTTCTCCTTGCCTAATGCTACTTGTGGTGCCTCAAATATTTTAGGATAAAAACCAAAACAATTCTTGAATTCTTCCATTCCAATTTTTATATAGTCCTCCTCTCTTGGCTCAAGAAATTCTTGGTAAGTATGATAAACCCCATGTAAAGCAAGAGTCTTATTTAGACTAAGAATATAATTACACCAACTTTGATTTTCTGCAATAGATACATTATCATAGAGTGGCACAATCATCAGAATATCGGTTTTATCTAAAAGTTCTTTCTCGCAAGGAATAGCTGGAGAAACATCGTCCAATTGCCGACTGGACAACAAACGTATAAAAAATAAGATTATTAAAAGTCCCAATAAAAAAATAATGATGCCTAATAATATCTTCTTAGTTTTTTTCATAGGAACTCAATTGACTCCAAATTTAAAAACCTATTCCCTAAGCAAAAATATTTAATCCTGCACTACCTTAACTAAGAATGCCAAAATGTCCTAAGTGCAATTATACTCTTGTGCTTCTTGAAAAGAGGATGAAATACAAATGTGCGAAATGTGGAAGGCTCTTTCGCCAGAAGGAAATTGATACTAAAGAATTTGCAGAGTGGAATAAAAAAGAAAGACGGAAGGAGGAGACAGAAGCAAAAAGCTCTTACAGTGAATTATGTGGAAAATCAGGTTTATAGGGCTTGTATTACCCAAATACAGAATCGTTTGCCCACTTCTTTACTTTCCTAACAACTGAGGATATAAAAAGCTTTATAAACCTGGGTTTTTTTGATTTTTTGAAACGGCCATAGTAAGCTGGTAATACCTGATCCCTTTCCGAACTCAGAAGTCAAGCAGTTTACGTTCGCGGCATTAGTCTCTTTGGAGGTCAAACCGCGAAGCTGTTTTACTTTTCTTTTTTATTAAAAGTTTCAAAACAGCTTCTTAAGAATATAAGATAATATAATAAAAATATTGAAAGAATAACTCTTACTTGATTAGAACTTCTTGAACTTATTTACAAGTTCTAAAGTATCTTCTTGGCCTAAGAAAACAGTTCTGCAGCAATATCTATCTAAACCCAAATCATCTAAAACCTTCTTAGCATCTTCGCCTTTTGCAGTTCTAGCCTTGAATTCTTCCCACAAATGGGCAATAGGTTTTCCGCAGCTCATACAACGAATAGGAATTATCATAAAAACTCGTGTTTTGGATTGTTTTTAAAACTTTCTATTCCCATAATTTAAAAAGAAATATTAAAACAAACAATATTGAATAATAAAATACAAATCTTTATAAATAACTGCGAAATAAAAGTATTAACAAAAAAGATGGCAAATAGATGTGTTTACTGCAAATGTGATTTGGATGCTCGAAAAGCTCTTTCTGTAT
Organism: Candidatus Pacearchaeota archaeon; assembly: GCA_016867035.1. GTDB lineage: Archaea > Nanobdellota > Nanobdellia > Pacearchaeales > GW2011-AR1 > CAIPOI01. The sequence goes on along the minus strand of VGKO01000011.1, from coordinate 3,463 downwards.
GCAAGTCTTGTGGGGTTAAAGTTTGGGGGTTAAAGATGTACGAAGCTATTGATTCCCAAATGAATGACGCCAAAGAAACAGGAAATCTCGAACAGGGAAATATTGCTTAGTAATTCTTGAGAAAAGGGTGTAAATCTTTCTATTTGGATAAAGGAAAAGCTTTTTAAACAACCTATTTCTATCAAAATAAGTAATAAAAATATATAGTTGCTACCGCCGAATGTTAAAACGAAAAAACGTAAAAAAACAAGGAAAACTTGAATTGAGTAAGTACTTTCAAGAATTCAAGGAAGGAGAAAAAGTAGCTGTGGTCCGAGAACACACTCTAAACCCAGATTTACCAAAGAGAATTCAGGGAAGAACAGGAATTGTTTTTGGCGAAAGAGGAAAGGCCTACTTAGTAAAAATAAAAGATTTAAACCAAGAAAAAGTTTATATAATTAAACCAGCAAACTTAAAAAAAATAGCATAAAATGATAAAAGAAAGAAAACCCCTAACATTATTAGAAACAGAAGAATTAATCAAAGATTTTAAAGAGACAGAAAAAACAAAAGAATTAAAATCTTTCATAAAAAAATTTGCTCAAAGTGATGCTAAGACTGCAAAAAAACTTAAAGAAGCATTAACTAATATGAATTTATTAAAATTAAAAGAAAAAGACATAGTTAAAATAGTAGATATTATGCCTGAAAATGCTATTGAATTAAATAAGGTAGTTACAGAAGCCGGTTTAGATACAGATGAAACTAACAAAATCCTCGAGACAATTAAAAATATTAAATAAAGAAAATGAGAGAGAAAGAAGAACAAGCGATTGTAATAGATTATTTACCATACGGTTATCCGTTAGAGAAGAAAATGATGCCTATAGCCCACGCTGTAGGTAAAAAAAATTTTACTCTTTTAGAATTAGTACCTAGAAGAGGAATCAAATTAGAAATAGGAGAAGAAGTATATATTGGAGAAGGTAAACGAGATAAGGTTTACTATATTCTTGGAAAACTTCCTTTAAGCAAAATAAGTGAGTCTGCTAAGAACTTCTTGCAGAATTACATTGAAAAACAAATTGGGGAAAACGAAAAGCGTTTTGTTGAATTTTTCAATAATGCTCAACCAATAAATACTAGACTTCATCAGCTTGAATTGCTTCCGGGTTTTGGTAGCAAACATACTCAGGCGATATTGGAGGAAAGAAATAAAAAGCCTTTTGACAGTCTTGAAGAATTAAAACAAAGGATAAGTAACCTTCCAGATCCTAAAAACTCTATAGTAAAGAGAGTAATTGAAGAACTAAATGGAGAAGAAAGACATTTACTTTTTGTAAATTAATAAAATAAAAAATGGCAGAAGAAAAACAAAAACAAGAAAAAGTAGCAAAAGAAGTTAAAGCTAGGCCGGGCCTTATCAATAAAGAAGCCCCAACAGGCAGAATTTTGAGAATTATGCAAACTGATATTCCTGGAAACAAACAAGTTTATGCTGGTTTAACAAATATAAAAGGAGTTTCTTGGAGTATTTCTAATGCGATATGCTATATATTGAAATTGCCTAAGAATAAAAAAATTGAAGCATTAAGCAAAGAAGAAATACAAAAAATAGAAGAGACTCTTAAAGCTGGAAAATTCCCAAAATTCTTATTAAACAGAAGAGATGATTTTAACACAGGTACTGACAAACACGTTATAGGAAATGATATTGACTTAAATGAAGAACTAGATATAAAGAGACTAAAGAAGATACGTTCTTACAGAGGATGGAGACATGCTACAGGACAACCTACAAGAGGACAATCTACAAGAAGTCACTTCAGAACAAATAGAAAGAAAGGTGTTGGAATTAAAACTAAAGCGAAACCTGGAGCTGCTTAAACATGCCAATAAGAAAACACAAAAACTATAGTAGACCAAAAAAATTGTACGATTTAGCTACAATAAAAGACGAACAAGGTTTAATTAAAAAATATGGTTTGAAAACTAGAAGAGAAGTTTGGAAAGCAGACAGAGCAATTTCTACAATAAGAAATATTGCAAAATCCCTAATCACCGCAAATGAAGAAGAAAAACAAAAATTTGTTGAAAGGCAAGTAAAAAAAGGATTTAACGTAGAAAGCATTGCAGATGTTCTTGCTTTAGGTAAAGAAGATTTATTAAAAAGAAGACTTCAAAGTGTATTGATTGCAAAAAAACTTGCACCAACTTACAAACATGCAAGACAATTAATAGCCCATAAACATGTTTTAATAAATAATAAAATAATGGATTCTCCTTCACATCTAACAACTCTGGAAGAAGAAAATAGTATAGCTTTAAACATAACTTTGGCTGAAAGAAAAGTTATAAGCGATGAAGAAAAAAAGTTATTAGAAACAATGAAATTAAAAACAGAGGAGGAAACTCAATAAGATGGCAGAAGAAATAATAGATCAGATGGCTGAAATTGAACAAGCAAAAGAAAACAAAGAATTAGGTATTGCTCCAGAAGAAAAAGTTGAAGAAAAGAAACCTAAGAAAGAAAGATTTGGTGTTTTGAACATTTATACTTCTAAAAATAATACAATATTGAATCTTACAGATATGGCTGGAAACACTATTTGTAAAGCGACAGGCGGACAATCAACAAAGCAAGATAGATTAAAATCAAGTCCTACTGTTGCTATGTTTTCTTCCAAGAAGATAGGCGAAGAAGCAAACGAAGCAGGTATCACGAGCTTATATGTAAGAGTAAGAGCAGAAACAGGAGAAAGCTCACCAAGTTCTTCGGCTCATGCTGTAGTAAAATCCCTTGGAAGAGACGGATTTAAAATAATAAGTATCAGTGAAATAACAAGAACCCCACGAGGGGGGCCTAAAAAGGGTGGTGGAAGAAGGGGTAGAAGGGTATAAATAGCTTTAAAAAATAAAAAACTTTAATAAAAACATGATAAAAGTAACAAATAAAACCGAAACTAAGATTCAATTAAAAACAGACATGCCGATTAGCTTGGCTAATGCCATAAGAAGAAGTGTTAACTATATTCCAATTTTGGCTATCGATTCCTTAGAAATTAGCAAAAATGACTCTGCGCTTTATGATGAAGTAATTGCTCATAGAGTAGGATTAATCCCTTTAGTAAATGAAAACTTAAAGTTGCCTTGGGAATGCGACTGTGAAAAAGAAGAAGGTTGTGGAAAGTGCTCAATGAAATTAAAAATAAGTACTCAAGGGCCTTGTGTAGTTTATTCTGACGAACTAGCACCTAAAGATTCTGTTGTTTATAAAATGCCATTGACAATTCTAGACAAGGATCAAGAACTTGAATTTGTCGCTGTAGCTAGAATGGGCTTAGGAATACAACATGCAAAGTTTAGTCCAGGATTATTATACTATAAATACGCAGAGGACACCGAAGACGATGAAGCATTTAAAAAATTAATAGAAGAGAGCAAAAAAGATAAAGAACTAGAACTTGAAGTTAATATCCCC
>VGKO01000010.1 GCA_016867035.1 Candidatus Pacearchaeota archaeon | reverse complement strand
CCACTTCAAAACAATGTTCCATATAACCTTCATCATCACGATTATCATAAAATAAATCATTATTCATTATAGCTTTAATAAATTCGGCAATTCTTGTTTCTTTAACAGGCAAAATATCGGATTTTTCCAGATATTTGCGTGCTTCTACCTGAATTGCATTAATATCGTCTATAAAACCTTCTATGATTTGCTTTTCCTTATCATCATTACTATTAAGCAAGATAAGCTCATTACGCAATTTATCTAGGTTAATTGAACCCTCAGTAGAAAAACTATCTAAGAACTCATCGCACTCATCAATAATTTCAACATTTGTTGCGGGTTTTCTTCCCAAAGCAGTTTCAAGCAAATAATGGTCTGAATTAAAAATAATTACATCCGAGTCAATATAAGAATTAAACTGCGAGTAATAAGGACAACCTTGTTTTCGAACATAAAGTATTTGAGTGCCATTAATAGAATTATATTTTTTCTTTTCACCAGAAAGTTTAAGTTTAGAATCTTCGCGCAATATTGGGCTCCAGTAAGGGCAAGCAGGAGCAACAGCAAGCCTTCGGAGGAGTTTTATATCTAATTCCTTATTATTCTTAGCTTCTGGATTATCTTTATAATATTTTTTTAAAGTATTTAGATTCTTCTGCTTTATTTCTATCTTGCATGGAAGAATAGAATTATCGCAACTTTCATCTCTTTCTATTTGACTCGAGTTATCTTTTTTAATCTTTTCGAAAATATTAAATAGATTAGCATTTTTTTCATGAATTCGAGTAAGCAAAATATCTTTTTTATTTTCCATCAAATAAGTACACTTATGATTGGCTCTTCCAGTAATCATGCTTATCTTAAGTTTCTGATTATTGGGCTTGAGAACGTATTTCTCTTGCATATAATCTTTCTCGTATTGCCTTTGCAGGTTTTTTATAGGCACAACAATGCTAGCCTTGCCAAGCTCACGAGCAATATTAAGAGCAATAGCCGATTTACCCGAGCCACACACACCATGAACAAAGATTACTTTGCGTCCTTTCTTTACCTCGGCAACAACCTCATTAACAACATCCTCTTGAGTTTTGCCATTACTGAACCTCTTCGGAACTAGTTCTTTTATGACGCCCTTTTTTTCTTCAAATAAACTCCACATAAATCACAAAAAACAAGCAGGCTTTTAAGGTTTGTTATAAGAGTTTATAAACTTAAAATTCCATAATGTAAAATGAATAAAAAAGGTTTTTGGGGCAAGTTCTTTATGTTTCTTGCAATTATCATTTTAGTAGTTCTAATTATAGTAGGAATAACAGCCTATCAAGAGTATAGCTTAGTAAAAGCAATCGAACAAGAATCCCCCCTAATAGAGCAAGAATTAAAAGCAGCCATGCAAGGAGATTGCACTAAATTAGAGTCAGCAGGATCAAGAATTGCAAATATCTACAATAAAGCCCAAGGTGCATGTAAAAACCCTTTAATAAAAATTTTTGTAGAAAAAATGGAACAAATACCTATAAAATGCAATCAATTAGATAGTTTGAAACAGCAATTTGAAAGCAGCGTGGAGCCTGCTGCAACCTTTTGTAAAAACCAAAACAAAACCACCAATTAGATTTTTATAATCTCTTTCTTTATTATCTTCATGGTTAATCGAACTACAAAAATAGGAAACCTTAAACTCAAAAACCCGATTTTTCTTGCCCCCATGCACCAAGTTAATGATATTGCTTTTCGTTTGTTATGTAAAAAAGCAGGTGCAAGTCTAAATTATACTGGTTTAATAAATCCCCAAACCCGCGAGCCATTATTTCTCGAAGACAAACCAATATTACAATTTGCCTGCAATAGCCCAAAAGGTATAAAAGAGTTCATAAAAAAATACGATAAACAAGTAAAAGGCTATGATTTTAATTTAGGATGTCCTAGCCCACATGCAAAAAAAAGCAAAATAGGTTATTTTATGATAAACAACACAAAGGCGATTGAAGAAATTCTTAAAACAATTAGAAGCAACACAAAAAAGCCACTTACAATAAAAATTAGAAAAATGCCTGAAGAAAACACAAAAAAAATAATAAAAATAGCCGAAAAATATTGCGATGCAATGGGGGTTCATCCCAGAACCCAAGCCCAAGGATATTCCGGAGGGCCTGATTTAAATTTTGCAAGACAAGTAAAAACCCTAACAAAATTACCTATAATTTATTCGGGGAATATAAATAACAAACCACAAGCTCAAGAAATGTTAAAGGAGTTTAATTTTATTATGATTGGCCGTTCAAGTATTGGAAACCCCAATATTTTCTCTGAAATTACAAACAAAAAAATAAAAAAATTTGATTTTAAAGATTATCTAAATTTAGCAAAAAAATACAAACTGTACTTTTCCCAAATAAAGTTTCAAGCCATTAATTTTACCCGTGATTTTGAAGGTTCGAGTAAAATAAGGCATAAATTATCTTTAGCAAAAAACGAACAAGAATTACTTACTATAATGAATTTAAAAAACTAGGAAAATCGTTAAAATAAATCAAATTATTATTTTTGAATATTTTATTTGCTTCTAACATACTTTCTTTCCCTAAAAAAATAGGAATTACTTTCTTACCAACCTTATTGGCTTCAACTACAACTCTTGCGATATTATCTAAATCAGTCATTTTTTGTGGAGTAACAATAATTAAAATCCAATCAACATTATAAGATTCCGAAAGTGCCTTCTTATAATCAAAAGAGTTGGCGGTCCCTAACAAATCTCTATTTAAAATAATATCATAATTCTTAAGAGCCAAATAATCTGAAGCTAAAGCCCCTGCCCCGCCTGCGTTTGTCAAAACAATAACTTTTTTTCCAAAATTAGAATTTTTAGTAATATTTATTTTTTTTAGATTAAGTGCTTCTTCAATAGACTGAGAAAAAATAACCCCTGCTTGTTTAAAAGCACCCTTGTAAATTTCATAATCGCTTGCTAAACTTGCTGTATGACTAAAAGCAGCTTTTGCGCCTTGTTCACTTGCGCCAGCTTTTACAGCATATATTTTTTTCCCAGAAGCAATAGCTTTTTTACAAACCTCAATAAATCTCTTTCCGTCCTTTAATTTTTCAACATATAAAATAATTTTTTTAGTATCTTTATCTTGAGAAAAATGTTCTATAAAATCATTAAACTCCAAGTCAGCCATATTTCCAAGTCCAACAAATCCAGAAAAACCCAAGTCCAAATCCGCAAGATAACTCCAAAGAGCCCCTGATTGACTAATAAAAACAGTATGCCCTCTTTGCGGAGCAGTTTTAGCAAAAGTTAAATCTAAATTAATTTTAGGATTAAAAATTCCAAAACAATTAGGGCCCAAAAAATTAATCTTATATTTTTTTGCTATTTGGTTTAATCTAAATTCTGAAACTTTATCTCCAACTTCTGAGAATCCAGCACTGATTATAATAACGTTCTTAACTCCTTTTTTACCACATTCCTCAAAAGAAGAAAAGACAAAATCGCGGGGTACAGCAATTACAGCCAAGTCTATTTTCTCTTTTACTTCCAAGATACTTTTAAAGCATTTAATACCAAATAATTCTGAATGTCCAGGGTTAATAGGAATAATTTTGCATTTGCTATTCATAGCTTTTTGCATTAAAATACCCCCCACTTTTTCCAAGTGACTTGAAGCACCTACTATAGCCAAGGTTCTAGGATTAAAAAATTCTTTATTTAACATAATATCCCTCTTTTTATAATCAAAACTTTAAGGTTTATATAGTTATTTTTCCATAATAAAATAGAAAAAAGAAAAATGAAACAACTAACTGAAAAAGAGGCTGAAAACTTTCTAGAAAAAGAGCAATTTGATATAGTTGCAAGAAAAACAATCAATAGTTCTAAAGAACTTGAAAAAATTGATATTGATTTCCCTTGGGTAATGAAAGCTTCTGGAAAAAATATTAATCATAAGAAAAAAATGGGCGCAATTCAATTAAATATAAAAAATGTAAAAGAAGCTAAAAGGATTTTAGAAAATTTAAAAAAAATGAACGGCTGTGAAGAGATAATTGTGCAAAAGCAAGTTAAGGGGGAAGAATTTATTATTGGATTAAAGAATACTTCAGAGTTTGGATTAGCAATAATGTTAGGTAAGGGCGGAAGTAAAGTAGAAGAAGAAAAAGATACTTCTTTTAGAATTACCCCTATAACAAAAAATGATGCCAAAAAAATGTTTAGAGAACTAAAATCCTATAAAATCATGAAAGGAAAAATAAAAGAAGAATTATTGGTAAATAATTTACTAAAACTTTCAGAACTAGCTCAAAACTATAAAGATATAGTAGAACTTGATATAAATCCATTAATCATCAATAAAAAAGAAGCAAAAATTGTAGATGCTAGAATGATTTTTAATTAATATCTAATAACTTCTAAAAACAATTCGAACATTGCTCATCTTTTTATAAAATTCGTAATCTGGAGCAGCCTTTCTAGATTCGAGAAAAACTTTACCCAACCCTTCCCAAACCAAGAACCACCCAGGAACCTCAAAAATAGCGATTATTGTATGAATCGCTTCACTTTCAACCCTAAGATAGCCCCAACCTATACCCAATATAAGTAAAGCTCCAAGAACCACCCAGGATATTCCTCCTTTTCTTATACTTTTCATCTCCTTTTCCTTTTCAACAAAATGTTTATGAAAGTGTTCTCGTAATCTTCTTTTAATTCTAGCCTCATCTACTAAATTTCTTTTTGTTTTAGGAACTGCTAAATTTAATTCTAAATCAAATTCGTTAATATCTCTAGCAGCCCTTTTGCATTCTGAAACAAAATCTACTGAAACTGCTTTCTCTGAATAGGGTCTTGGATCAAAACTAGAAAAAATATCTGCATAAGAATCTAAGATAAGACTTATGTTTGCATGCTTAAACTCATCTACATTAACTCCCTCTTTTTCTTCCATTTTATAAAAAAGGATGCGGCATTTAAAAACCCTTCTTTTTCTTTAAATATAATTGAATTTTTTTACTTATTAGAGGCTTGCCCTTAATTAAATTATACCTATAAGGCAAGTCTACACTTTCAAATTCATTAATTTCAATAGAAACTCCCTCAACAAACTTAAGTTCTTCAAATTTCTTCCCTAATTCAATTTGCTTAACACAAAAAACCGCATTATCTGTAGACATTTGTTCTTTCCCAATATTTCTAACTTCACAATTATCAATAAAGGGTGTTAATTCTTCTTGTGTTCTTTTTTTTGGCGGATAATCTCCAAGTATCCCCCCAAAAATCAAATAATTAAAGGATTTTACTTCCTTGGGCTCCAGGGTCTTACTGGCTTCAGGATCGAGCACACAAGCCCCTTTAAAATCCATTTTTCGAGCACTTTTAGTAAAAACACTTCCAAATTTTTCAAGTCTTTTCTTATCTTCAGGGTTCTTTATATTAGTAAACCACAAATAATCTTTGCCAATAATTTGAGAAATATGCTCATATTCAATTAAACACCACTCGAATAGCTCTGGCTCAAGGTGTTCAATAATGTAAATAGGTTTATTATTCATTTTAAGGGAATTCAAGGGGGTTTTATGATAAGCGAGGCTGAAGCGCCGCGAGCCTCAGCCCCTATCATCTTTGCCTTCCTTATCCGAAGATAAGTAAGAGATGACTATGATTAATGATTTATAACTTATGATAATATTATGCTAAAACAAGAAAAATGCAGATTTTAAATGTTTACAAAATAGATTATTAAAAAATTACTCTAATTACTTATCAATTACTTTAATACCGTGTACAATTTTATTCCACTTAGCTTTTTTATTTCCTATAACAATTAAGTAAGCTAAGACTAATATTATCATAATTCCTCCAAGCCACCAAATAAGATTATTACTTGCCCCCTTATCTTCTGTTGTTTCTTGTCCCGAAGCAGCGTTATTAGAAGAACTACTTAAAACAGGCATCAATTCACTTATTGTTTTGATAAGCAAGTCTGCCTTAGTGGAAGTAACATTATTTAATTTAACTAAAATATCATAATAATTATCTCCTGTAACCTCAAATTTTCTTTCGTCACCTATTGCAAGCACTGCTTGTTGAGTTTCAGAAGAAACATTTATCTTAATGGTTTTAGCAGTAGTATTCATTTCAACAATTCCAACATAATGAGTTTCGTTAAGTAAACTAATTTTTACTCTTCCGTTATTAAAAAGATTAATGAAGTAACCATTAGCCAAATCATTTATACTAGGAGCATAAGTGATTATCCAATCATTAGTAGTTAAAGAGCCCCCGCCAGAACTCGAACTACTACTAGAAGTTGTAGTAGCAGTAATTACTCTTCCAGTCACACTTGGTTGTATTCCCGAGAAATGGGGCAATCTTACCCAAATTCTATTATTAGTAGTATCAATATAACAAGGATTCGTAGCATTTAACATCGACTGATTTTTTGTGCAATTATTTTGTCCCATTAAAGTTCCCCATTGTGCAGAATAAGTCGAATAGTGACTGTTATTTCCTGCTAAAGCACTTCCAGTTGTACCATTTATACTTGCATTCCATACAATATTCCAATTTTCATCATATAAGATTGGAATAGACATATTTACATCTGCACTTTCATTTAATCCTGTCTGACTAGTCGAACCCTCTGTATAGGGCATAGAAATTAAAACATAATCATAAATTGTTGGTCCATTTCCCCCAAATCTCATTGCAGAATCAAAACTTCCAGAGGTGCTTGTTGTTGCAGAGTCATCGAATAAAGCGTCTGGAGGACCCGAAGCTAATAAATCTACATTAACATAATGAACAACTATGCCTGAAGAGACTAAACCCATTCTAAAACTAAGTGCTCCTCCACCAATAACAACAGAAAGAGGATTAAAATTACTGACTCCTGTAGTTGAAGCTAACTCACAACCAGCCCCAGGAATTGGAGAATCACAGCTTGAATTAGATTTATACAATGCAATAGAAATTCTATCTGCAATATCACTTCCATCAATATCTCCTGGATTAAATGAAGAAAGAGAAATATTACTATTAGAAATTATTTGGCTGGCTGTCCTTTGAGATAGTCTTTTTGGAGCATAATTTTGAGTATAAACATTAATCTCCTGAAGTCCAGTAACATTTAACATTGGAAAACTTAATGCTGGAGCTTCAGAACTATCAATATCTTTTTCAAACCTAATACTCATTGCCCCGTAATTAGAATAATCCAAATCCATTTCAAAAAAACCATCCATGCTTGAAATAGTTGAATTTGTAGAATTAACAAGAGTAAAACTCTGTAATTTTAAACTAATATTTTTCTGACCCTGATTCATGCTATAATTTGCATTTTCTCCAAGCATACCATAAAGTGTAAAATTGGTTTGTGTATCTCTTCCAGAAGCAAGACTTATATTTCTATATCCAGCATAATAACTAGAATTCTTAGCAACAGCCATCAATAAAGCAGTTCCACCTTCAGCCAATATAGGCAAAGTAATATTATAAAAACCAGTAGTGAGATTATAAATATCCGTCCCACCTGTCCAAGAGCTTATATTATAAGGCATACAATGTGAAATAGAAACCCTATTTCCTGGCTGAACAGTAAATGCAACAATAGAAAATTCCTGCCAGCCATATATTCCTGAATAATTAATATAACCAGTTACTCTTCCAAAAGTCTCTGTGGTGTTAATTTGCTTATGTATTGTTTTTGTTGTATAATTATAACTAGATAATCCATCTGAAAAATTATATGAAATATTTGCAGAAAAATTAGTCCACCCATAATTAATAGGCATGCCCTGAAGGGGGAATATAGTTATTGAATAATTCCTATTTTTAGGAACATAAGTTACTATTTCGCTAGTTCCATTTTGAGACCAACCATATGCCACTTCGCTACCTAATTTAGAGTCCATAATCATATAATTAAAATACCTTCTTCCACCACTACTATTAATAGCTGTAACATTTATCGCTCCCGCTTCAGTAAGATAAAAATTAACATTCTGAATCATAGAAAACTCTGAAACAGGAAAACCCGGGATAGTTTGCCCAACATATTGAACAGCACCCGTAGTTATATTTGTATATCTTATCACAGGACTATACATCCAACTACTATTGGAAGTATAATTTATTGAGAATCTTCCGTTTTCATCACTATAAGTATGATTATAATAAAATAAATCATTTTCCATACCATTTCCAAAATCAGTCATAGTAAGATTAATTAAAGTTCCATTGAGAACATTTCCATTTGGATCCATAATAGTACCATTAAAAACATAGAGAGTAGCAGAGGCTAATGAAACACAAAAGAGAGTAAGAAAAATCAAAGATACAAATGCAATAAGAATTTCTTTTCTTTTCACCATCTTTTTCCTATATTTATTACTAAACACCAGTATATAAATCTTTTTTTTAAAAATGCTCCTGCCTGCTTAAAAAATTCTCTAATAATTTTTAGTGCCGTCAGTAGCATAGCATTTCACTTTGTTCAATGCTATTATGCTCCTGCCGGGATTCGAACCCGGGTTTCATCCTTGAGAAGGATGCGTCCTTGGCCTCTGGACGACAGGAGCTTATGATTTGATGCATAAAGAAACATAAAAGGCTTTAAAAGATTAACTAAAAACAAAAAAGAATAAAATAGAAAACAAAAATAACAATCACAACTACAAAATGCTTAAATACCCCCCCTGTCTTAAGTTTGCATGGTAGAAACAGCAGTTTGTCCAAAATGTAGCAACACAGGTAAGATAAAAGAAAGAGATGGAACAGTTCACATTTGTTTTGATTGTCTTCAGTCAGGTAGATTAGATCAGCACGATAAAAAGCTCAAGAGTGCTGAAGAGCTTGGCATAAAGTTATAATTCTATTTTTAATAAATTAATTTAAATCTAAGGAATAGCCTCGCCAGCTCAGAAAACAAGTTTTCTGATTCGTAAAGTGCTTCGCTACTTTCCGAGATTCAAACCTTCCAGGTTCGAAGAATAGCCCCGCCAGGATTTCTGAAGTTTCGTAAGAAACGAAGAGACAGAAAATTCTTAATTTTCTGGACGTTCGAATCCGACTAGATAGCCCCGCCAGGATTCGAACCTGGGTCGCAAGCTCCAGAAGCTCACATACTTGACCGCTGTACTACGGGGCTCTATTATTCTCAATAAAATCATAGACTCGAGATTTAAAAACATTTATAAATCCACTTTTTATGATAATCCTATATTACAATGAAAAGATCATCAAGACGTTGGAAAAAGAAAGGACAAATGAGATGGAAATGGCAGCGAAAGCGCCTTAACGAAGAGAAAAGAAAAAGAAAGATGCATAGGGCTCGTTCTAGATAACTCTTAAGAATATTATATTTTTGATTATAGCAATCTTTATAATACTCCAAAAAAGTATTTAATTATCTAAAAAAGACACGAAAACAAAGTAAAAAAGATGGCAGAAACACATTCAATTTGGACAGAGAAATATCGCCCTATTAAGTTTGATGAAGTAGTAGGACAAGACGAAATAGTCAAAAGAGTAAAAAATCTAACTAATTCTTTGAATATACCGCATATGCTTTTTGCAGGAGCAGCAGGAACAGGCAAGTCAACCTTAGCAATTATTGTTGCTCGCGAGTTATTTAAAGAATATTGGAAAGAAAATTACTTGGAATTAAATGCAAGCGACGCTAGAGGTATTGATGTTATTAGGCAAGAAGTAAAAAACTTTGCAAGAACAAAGAGCCTTGGAAGTGTCCCATTTAAAATAATCTTCTTAGATGAGGCTGATGCTTTAACAAAAGAAGCCCAACAAGCCCTAAGAAGAACAATGGAAAACTATACTAGTACTTGTAGATTTATTTTATCTTGTAACTATTCCAGCAAAATCATTGACCCAATTCAATCTCGTTGCGTTGTTTTTCGTTTTAAATTATTAGAAAGAAAGGATATTGATAAAGTAATGAAAAGAATCTCGGATAATGAAAAACTTACCCTAAGTGAAAAAAGTATAGAAGCAATTTACGAAGGAAGCGAGGGCGATTGTCGTAGAGCAATTAATCTTTTACAGGCTTCTGCAAGTATTTCTCCTAATATAACTGAAGAAATAGTAAATATCCTTCTATCTAATGCTAAACCAAAAGATATCAAGGTAGTTTTAGATTATGCACTAGCAGGAGATTTTGAAAAAGCAAGAGAAAAACTTCTTGAAGTTATGTTAAAGGAATCTATTTCCGGAACAGATGTAATTAAAGTAATTCAAAAAGAAATCTGGAATCTTAATATTGACCCAGAATTAAAAGTTAAATTAACAGAAAAAACAGGAGAGGTAGAATTTAGATTAGTGGAAGGTAGTGATGAGTTTATACAACTTGAAGCATTGCTAGCAAGTTTCGTTTTAGCAGGACTTGGTAAAAAAACAGGTTTGTAAAATGAAAGAAACTTATATTTTTCTAAATCGAGAAGATGTTGAAAGAAATAGGGCTTTCTTAAAAGCGCTCTGGGAATCTCAAATTCCAGCAATTTATAGACAATTTTCAAGAAGTAAAGATATAATTCAAATAACACTTGAAGAATTTATTGCGAGTATGCAAGAACCCAGGAGCACAGATACTAATCCAACAAGATTAGTACTAGGTCAAAAATCAACCCTATCTAAAACAGGAAGACTAATAAGATTTTTAACAGCAAACTCTTGTAATGTTGATGCTGATTTTTGTTGCGATTGCACTCCCCAAAATTTACGAGGAGTAGAAGAATTATTCCTAAGAACTTATGAGAAAGATTTTGCCTCTTACCCAAATAGATATACTGAAGAGGGACAAGAAGGAGAAAGAAAATGATACCTTTATTTGAAAAATATCGTCCTAGAAAGTTTATAGAAGTCAAAGGACAAGAAATTCCAGTAGATAAAATAAAAGCATTTCTATCTAATTTTAATAAAGACTTAACAAAAAAGAAAGCAATCTTACTTTATGGGCCGGCAGGTACAGGAAAAACCACCCTTGCTATTGTTGCAGCCCAGGAATTGGGTTTTGAATTATTTGAGTTAAATGCAAGCGATTTGAGAAATCGCAAGAAACTAGATGAAGTTCTTAAACCATCAACAGAACAATTATCTTTATTCAATAAAGGAAAAATAATACTCGTAGATGAAGTTGATGGAGTTACTTCAACATTGTATGGGGGAATAGCCGAGTTAATTGCTTTAATAGAAAAAACAAAGTTTCCAATGATTATTACTTGCAATGATATTTGGCAAACCAAATTTAATCTTCTTAGAACTAAATGTGAGATGGTTGGGATGAAAGAAGTCCCATATAATGTAACACTTGATATAATTAAGGAAGTATGCAAAAAAGAAAACAAGTTTATAACAGAAGACTTAATAAAAGAGATTTCAGCAAAAGCTCGCGGAGACCTAAGGGCGGCATTAAATGATTTACAATCAGTTATGAATATCCAAGGCATGACTTTAGAAGAGATATCAATAAGAGAAAAGTCTCAAGATATTTTTAATGCACTCAAAGAATTATTTAAAATTAGAACAAATCAAAATACTTTAGAGATATATAATAATGTTGATTTAGAGCTCGATCAAATCTCTTTATGGGTAGAAGAAAATATTCCAAAAGAATATCGGGGGGAAGAATTAGCAAAAGCTTTTGATGCCCTAAGTAAAGCCGATTTATTTAAAGGAAGAATATACAAACAACAATATTGGCACTTCTTGGTTTATCAAAATTTCTTTTTATCAGCAGGCATCTCAAGTGCCAAGGGAGCAAAAAACCTATCTCCAAGATTTACAAAATACAACCCGCCATCAAGAATATTAAAAATCTGGATGGCTAATCAAAGAAATGCAAAAAAGAAAGCAATAGCAATGAAATATGCCGAACTAACTCATACAAACAAAAACAGAGCAATGCGAGATTTTAATCTCATCGCTTTAATGATAGATGATAATGCAATAAGATTAATGCAACTTGAAGAGCCAGAAATTGAATTTCTAAAAGAAAAACAGCAAGAGCTTAAAGCCCTAGCCTCTGCTTAACAATTCCAGCCCCATCATAATAAATAAATTCACGAGTCATTTCTTGAGGTAAAGTAATAACTTCTAAAACTCGGGCATTTTTTAAACCATAACTCACCTTCATAAAGTCTCTAAATAAACCAACTTTTAAACTAAGACTTACTCTTTCGCCATCAACAGGATTAAAGTTTAAAACAACTTGCCTAAAAATCCCTGGCTTAATTCCTTGCTCTAAAAAAGTTGCTAAAACTCTTCTATAAACTGCTCGAGCCATTCTTTCACTTCTTGGATAATTATCATAATTATCTAAAGCCAAAAGCAATCTTTCTGGCGGAGCTTGTTCAAGATTTTTACTAATTTCGCGTTGAAATAAATTCATAAAAAAATATTAAAAACAAGAGTATTTATAGGTTTCCAATATCTAAAGTCAAGCATAATAAAATCCAGGTTGTCTTCCACTTCTTCGCTGGGCTCTTTCTGCTCGTCTTAGTTGGTCTGGAGTAAAATATTGTTGAGGACTCGAGCCACTTCTATTTCTAAATCTTGCATACTGGACAAATACATCAACTACTCTATCGGTTTCCCTAGCTAAAGAATCGGTTTGCCCTCGAGTTAAAGTAACAACCCTATTAAGACGAACCATAATAAAAATAAATACCTAAGGTTTAAAAGTATTACTATAAAAAATAATATAATTAATTATCAGCAACTGCCACTAGTTGTTGCTGTAGCAGTAGACATTGCTCCTTCACAAGCACTAGGTGCTTTGTTAAATGCGCTACAAACCGCACTTTTATAAGCTTCTGCGTTTCTCGCAGCACTAACAATTACGTCATTTACAACAAGAGAAGGCGAACCAGTAACTCCTAATTCTTGTGCTCTTGCAGAATCTTGGCTGATTAAACCTGCTCCTTCTGAAGATACGCAAGACATTATTTTATTAGAGTCAATTCCAAGAGTTTTCATTAAAGCAACAGATTCTGTTTTATCACAATCTTCTGTTCTTGTTGAGCCACATTTAGGATAAACCTTAGCTACAAATTGAATAGCATAGTCCC
This sequence comes from Candidatus Pacearchaeota archaeon, assembly GCA_016867035.1. Taxonomy (GTDB): domain Archaea; phylum Nanobdellota; class Nanobdellia; order Pacearchaeales; family GW2011-AR1; genus CAIPOI01. Next base: position 6,628 of record VGKO01000010.1, on the reverse strand, counting down.
AATATTTAGCAGGCTCGTATTTCTGCATACAAGCTTGTATTTTGTTTTGTTGAGTTTCATAAGCACCATGCCCGTCATAATACAATACCACTTTAAAGTTAGCTGAACTTCCAAGAGCTTTTGCAACTTCCGCAAAAGGACTAAGAGCAGCCACCCCATAAGGGCAATAACTCCAAATAAATAATTCGCTTACGGGTTTGTCAGTTTTAGGAACAGAAGTTTTTGGATTTGTATTTCCATTGGTTTTAGTATTAGCTGAACTTTTTATCTTCTCAGCCCCAGCTAAAAAGTAATTTCCATCCCTAGTAACATAAACTGGGATTTCTTGTCCTTGATAGCTAACATTAACCTCATAAATACTTCCAAAACTTGAAACAGAAATAAGTGTAACACCGCCGCCTGTTTTTTCATTTAAATAAGAAACAAGTTTATTGGCTGCTTTTGTCTTTGGTGTCCAATTAGAGAAAGAAACAAGAAGCATTATAATAACAATTATGGCTAAAATAATGCTTATAGTCATCCAAACATTAGATTTATTTTTAAAAAACTTTTCAACTCTTTTCTCTTCGCTCATAATCTCTTTTTCTAAACTCGCCATGAGAGGATAATAATTGATGAGTTTAAAAACCTTATGAATTACGGAATTAATTTAATAAATTGATTAAGAAACAATTAAAAACATCTTATGTTTATAATATTTGTAAAAAAGAATGGTATATGATATTATTATTGGCCGAGACAAAGGAGATTTGAAGAAGTTTGGAAATCGAGGATTAGTTTACATTGGTAAAGGTTATGTTACTATGGGAGCCTATACTTCTTTAAGTAATAATATTTGGTTAGATGTAGCAAGGAGCCATGTAATTATGATTTGTGGAAAACGAGGTTCTGGAAAATCTTATACACTTGCAGCAATAGCTGAGGAGCTATGTGATTTAGATAAAGAAGTTTCTCAAAATATCGCCCCATTAATATTTGACACCATGGGAATCTTTTGGACAATGAAATACAAAAATGAAAAAGAAGTTGAGCTATTACAAGAATGGGACTTAAAACCAAAAAATCTTCCAGTAAATATTTGGGTTCCTTATGGATATTATAAGGAGTACGAAAAAAGACAAATTCCTGTTGAAGGGAAATTCGCAATAAAAGCTTCAGAATTAAGTGCGGAAGATTGGCTTTCTGTTTTTAATTTAAACATAACAGAAGAAATAGCCATAATAATTCAAAAAATACTTGATGCATTAAAAGAACTTGAGAGAGATTATGATATCGATACTATTATTGAAGCGCTCCAAAATGATAAAGCAGAAGAAAAAATAAAAAACGGAGCAATAGCTTTATTTCAGGCAGCCAAGAGTTGGGGGGTTTTTGCTATGCGTGGGCAAAAAGGAACAGAAATTTCCGAATTAGTTGCAGCAGGGCAATCAAATATACTAGACATTAGTTGTTATTCTTCTATAGGAAAGTTTAATGTTCGTGCTCTAGTAATTGGAATAGTTTGCAAGAAATTGTTCAATGAACGTATGTTATCTAGAAAAAAAGAAGAAATGCAAGCCCTACAACATGGACAAGACTACTTAAATCAAAAGAAAAAAGAAAATCCATTAGTATGGCTCTTTATTGATGAAGCTCATGAATTTCTGCCAAAAGAAAATCAAGAAAAAACAGCAGCCAGCGATGCCCTAATACAAATTTTAAGAGAAGGAAGACAACCCGGAATTAGTTTAGTTATGGCAACTCAACAACCAGGAGTAATTCATAGAGATGCAATGACTCAATCAGATATAGTTTTAAGTCATAGGCTAACTGCTCAACCAGATATAGAAGCCTTAAACAGCATAATGCAAACTTATCTTCTTGAATCTATTCGAAAGTCAATGTCAGACCTTCCAAGTCTCAAAGGTTCAGCGATTATTTTAGATGATAATTCAGAAAGAATTTATCCTATTAGAGTTCGACCAAGATTCACTTGGCACGGCGGCGAAACTCCAAGCGCCATTAATGTAAAAAAAGAAATCTAAAAAATTCCGTAATTATTATTGAAAAGTACTTCCCAATGGGTAGTTAAAAAAGCCGAAAATAGAAAGCTTTAAATACCCTGTTTTTTATCAAATTCTATAGATTTTCTAGGTGTTTAAGTCAAAAACAGAAAACGGCAAATGCTATTGACAAAAATCTGGAAAGTATAAATAAAAAACCTAAAAAATAAAAAATGAACGAAACACGAAGAGATTTAATGAACGCACAAATATTTAGTTTAGTCCATGCTATCGAGAGACATCCTGCTATAGGAAATGTTGCAGGATTGAGAGAAGCAAAAGACAGAGTTTACCTAGCATGGAGATTCTTTCAACCTTACGAGGGTATGAATCAAGATGTCGAATTACTAAGACAACATATGGGGGAATTATAATGGCACCGCAAGGAGATATAATGAGAAGAAGATATGCAGATGCTCTTGCAGGATTCCCTCAAGAAAAACCCCGTATACCAGAAGCAATGCAACGAGAACTAGACCATCCAGAAAATGAACCTGATGCTTATAAAAGAAGAATTCTTGAGATATTACATTATCATCAAGGCAGAGCAAAAAATAATCGAGTCCATCCAAATTCATTAGTAAATTGGTATATCTTACTTAGAACACTAGAGGATTCTGAAACCTATCAAGACAAAGACATATTACACAGAGAGCAAACTGTTCTTTGTCTAGAAGAATTAGAACAAGAAAGAGATGCAATAGAAGGAAGAGATGCAAGAACAGCACGAGTTGGCGCAGCTATTTAGTTTAAAACTCTTATTTCTATTCTATATCTATGCTCATAAGGAGCAATATCTCCTGCTTCTAAACAATTAAGGATTTTAATTTTTCTTTTATTTCTCTTAGCTTCTTCTTCAAGTTCTTCTAGCATGGTTTGTTTTTTCGATTCAGGAGAAAAACCATAATAAATAATAATTGAATTTTTCTTAGCAACTCCAAGAGCCTGTGAAAGAAAAGTTTCTTTAAGATTTGGTCTAGGCATTATAATAAAATCATATTTTAATTTTTTGTTTTCTTTTAGTAATTTTGGAATTACTTTCTTTACATCACCTTGAAGATGTTCAATTCTATTCTCAAGCTTATTTATTTTAATATTTTCAAAAGCATACTTGGCGCAATCTTTACCAAGTTCTATACTGACAATTTCCTTAGTTTTTGCGTGTTTGGCAATAATAATAGGAAAAGGCGCGACTCCTGAAAACATAACAAGGATAGCAGGATTTTTTACAGAAGATTTAGTAATTAGTCTGGCGACTTCTATTCTTTCATTTGCAAGTCTTGGTGAAAAATAACAACTCTCAACATTTAACTTAAATCTACAACCACTTTCAACATAAATTGTCTCTTTTTTCTTCTCGCCCAATAAAAATCTAGTTTTGATAGTTCTCAATCTTCCTGAAACCTTGTTTGTTTTTTCAAGAACAGTTTTAACACATTTATATTGTTGCATTAACTCTCGAGCTCTAATAGATTTTTCTTCTTTACTAACTCCATCCACAAACTTAATTATTGCAATATCTCCAAGAATATCATAATTCGCCATCTTTACCTAATTAATTAAAGAAAATTCTGTTTTTAAGCTTACCTAAAAATATTAAAAACCTTTATAAATCCCAAAGACTAAATAAAAATATAAAAGAGGCAAAATGGCTAAAATATTAGGTTATATAATCTCCTTGGTGGGTTTATTAGTTATTCTATCTAGCAGTAAAATTGCTACTCTTAGTTTTTTAAGTTCAATGCCAAAAGCCATGATTTATACGGTAGTTGCAGGTGTTGCATTAATAGTCATTGGACTTCTCTTAGTTTCTGAAAGATCTTCTTCAAGCAAAGTAAAACAAGCATCAGAAGAAGTACCTATTTACGAAGGCGAGGGTAAGAAAAGAAAAATAGTAGGATACAAAAAGGCTTCTAAGAAATAAAAATTATATTAAAAAACAAGAAATATTTAATGAGCGTAAAGATGTTTCTCCCAGAATTTTTTGGCTTTTTCTAATTCCTTGATGGCTCGCTTTTTGCTTGGTCCGGGAATACTAGAACGATTAATAACGTCAATTCTACTATCTATTTCAGCTATCTTTTCAACAGCACTATTTTCCTGTGCATAGTTTAACATTTGTTTTACAAAATATTTGTGTATTGTCCCATCTATAAAAAAGAAAACAAGAGAAGCTATTGCTGTCCAGAAATATACTGCAGCATATAATGGAATATCAGCTGTGCTCCATAATCCCATATAAACTACTAAGAAGAAAATCCAGCCCATTTTTCTTAAAGTAGGACTATCAAAAACATTATGTAAGAAAAAAAGATAGATGATGAAAGGAATTCCTGAAGTAATCGCAACCCCAATTACTTGATAATTTAAAATTATAGCCCCAAGCCATTCTACACTAATAAACCTTATAGCAATTAAAGGAACAGCAGCGGTTAATATCTTTAGAACAGGTTTGTTCTCTTCAAACATTGGTATCTTACTTAGAGAAAGATAGACAATTGAAGCCAGTATAACAAAAAGCAAAAATCTTTCAAAAACCAAATATCCAGTATAATACTCGCCCCCAAATAAGATTATAAAAAAAGGTTCTGCAAAATCCACAACAGCATCAATTACTTGTTCACTACCATATCTCAAGTCAATATAGCTTCCAAAGCCATAAGCAGAAACCAAACTAACACAACTAATTAAAAGCAAGGATAAAATCAAGCCAAGTTTTAAAACACCTATTTTTTTATTCATTCTATTTAAAGAAGAAAAGAGTTTATAAATATTTCTTAATCCTCGATAATTCAAACATAAAAATAAAGTATAATCGAGCCAACTAAAAATATAAAATTAAACCGCAACTTACATTTTCATTTTTGTAAGTTGGCCACCAATAACAGCCAAGTCTGCTTTCGCTCTTGCAATTAAAGCAGGATCGCCAGAACTAACTGCTGTTTCATATCTATCTTGAGCTTCTTCGTATCTTCTTAATAAGTCTAAGTATTTTCTATACTGAGTCACGCTCATGGCTTTTTCTGCCTTCATCTTATTTTTCAATCGCATAATTGTTCCATCTAAAGTCATCATCACAAGAGAAGCAATAACAATTACAGGATAAAGATTCTTAGCATCACCCAAATCACCATATCTTAAAAAATAAATAAATAAGAATACTGCTCCAAAAACAGCCCAGGAAATTCTTCTTGCAGTAGGAGTTGCAAATACATTATAAACAAAAGCACTGAAAATTAAGAAAGGAAAGATTACACTCATAGTAACTCCAAGAGTAGTATAAGGTAATAATATTGCAGCAACAAAACCGCCTGTAATAAATCTAACCGCGAGTATAGAAACTACAGCAGTAACTACCCACTGAATTTTATCATTTTCTCCAATCAAAGGTATTTTTTCAAATACAACCCAAACCAAACAAAAGATTAAAATTAAAAATAATACTTTAGAGAACAATACAGAGCCAGTATCAAGAGTACCTGAAGCAGCAGTATCGCCGATAATAAACTTTAGAGTTTCAGATTCGCCAAGACCAGTAAAAGCACTGCTCAAAGCATTACCCAAGGATTCAAGAGGATCAGCACTCACAACCCCAATTAATAATGAAGATAAAATCAATGCACCTAATAATAATGCTACTCCCTTTTTCATATTTCTCATAGTAATGGGCCCTTTATAAATATTTCGCAATTTTTGTTTTTCGGAGAAGAATATTCAATATCATCAAAATATTTAAAAACTCTACATACGAGGTATAATCAAGAAAAGAGAAATAAATTTAAGAAACTTAAAGTGAAAGGAGGTTAATAAAAAGAATGGCAAAAAAAGCAGTGGCACCTGCAGCAGCCCAACCCTCAGCAGGACAAGTAGCAAAGAGTGGTTTCGGTTTAGTTAAGGGATTGATATTTGCCGTAATAGCTATAGTAATACTAATCTTTGTATTTTCTATAGCAGATAATCTTCCAAAAGTAGCAGTAGATAAAGTTCAAACAACAATAGATATTGATGCGTGGTATTGGAAGGCCCCAGGATTCCTTTTAGGAATAACTGGTTCAACTACACTTGAAGCATTTATAATACAATTAATGGTATTCTTAATAATATTTGTTGCTATATCAGATATATTAAGTATGTTTAGCACATTTTCTTCAAATGTATCTTGGATTATCGGATTTGCTCTGGCAGCAATTGCAGGAGTTAGCGGAATAGTTAATACAATAGTAGGTATATTGGGTATAACTGCGGGAATAGGTGCTCTAGGAATTTCAGTTATTATAATTGGTTCTTTAGTTGCAGCAGTAACTCTTAATTTAGGTTTGGGTGGCTGGGCAAGAAAATGGAGAATGCAAAGACAGCTAGAGGTAGACGCAATCAAATCTACCAAAGGTGCAAATTCTGCAGCTAGCGCGATAGCAGGATTAAAAGAAGTCAATAGAGCATTTAAAGCAGGAGAACTCGATTAATTTTTTATTTTTATTCTATTTCTTTTTTATTTTTAACAATGTGACACAAGTCTCAAAAGTAATAATAAGAACAAAAATAACAAACAAAGATAATTATTTAAACACCCAAGAATAATTATAAAA
>VGKO01000009.1 GCA_016867035.1 Candidatus Pacearchaeota archaeon | reverse complement strand
CTTGAAAAGCGAATTAGAATTAATAAAACCGCTAAGACTAACGAGACTACCGGCGAAAAGGATTTAAATAGCAAATTAGTAGGAAGAATATGAATAAAAGAGGACAGAACGAGATTCTTACTACAGTAATACTAGTTATTATCGGACTTGCGGCGCTAGCTATTTTAGGCGGTTTTATAACTAACATGGTTAAAGATAATGTTAAACAAGCAGAAATGACCTCGCAAGTTTCTGGGCTTGAACTTCAAAAAGTTGAGTATATGATTGAGGGTACAACTAGAGCAGTTAGGGTGGCAATAAAAAAACAAGCTGAAACACCTGAAGACTTAGTTGCTATAAAAATCGTTATTATTCTAAAAGATGGAACAAGCAGAGTATTAAATGTGCCTTATAATGAAATTGGTTTACTCGAAACAGATTACATAGATTTACTTCTTGAGAATAATGAGGAAGTTCAAAAAGTTGAATTGGTTCCACAATATGGTTTTAAAGGAAAAGTAATTCCTGGAAAAACAAGCTCGGCTTGGACAGGTGAAGTAAAAACTAATCCGAGCTGTAAACAAAAAATAACAACTATTGAAAAACCATGCGGGGATTTTACAACCGAACAACAATGTGGTAGTCAACCCGGCTCTTGTCGTTGGGCCCAAACCGCAGAAGGTGCTTGTAGTGACCCTAATTGCGATAGAACTACCTGCATGAAACCTTTTGGTTGCTCTGGAAGTTGGGCAGATGTTTTAGATTGTAGTCAGTATAGCTGGGATGAAAGTAATTGTATAAATGTGGGTTGTACTCCAAGTTATGAATCTACGGGTTCATGTAATACTATTGGTGATGAGTACACTTGCAGTTATTCGAATGGTTGCTATCCCACCTATTATAATGAATATACTTCTTGCTTGGGAATAACGGATCAATGGAATTGTGAAAATTATGCTTCAAGTGGATGTTCCCCTAATTATGAGAATAGTTATGGGGATTGCTCTAATATGGACGAGTACGCCTGTAATTCTTATTTAGACAAGGGTTGTTGGATAAATCTAGCCGACGAATGTGATGCTTGGGAGAATACGGATCAAGGAACATGTGAGGGAAATGGTTGCTATTGGAGTGAACCTGATTGTTATGGCCGTAGTGCATTTTCTACATGTGGTGGACAATACATTTCTTCTACCTCTTTTATTTCTTGCGGGGGGGAATATTTATCTTACTCTTCTTATCAATCCTGCGGGGGCGATACTTACCATAATGGATTTAATGGATGTTCTGGAGAACAACAATATTCCTGTATTTACACCGATTTATCTGCGCAAAACCAAATAGGAAGATGCGATGTAAATAATTGTGGTTTAGAGTTTGGATGTGCGGGCCTTTGGGAAGGTGATGCCTATACTTGCTCAGGAGATAATTATCAAGAAACAACAAATCAATGGGTTTGCTAGTTCTTTAATTAAATTTAATAATTTAAAATTTCTTAATCATATAATTATCTTCAAGTTCATATCCTAGCTTCCTATAATACTCGCGAACACCAACTCCTGAAATAACTTTTATTTTTGTTATTTTGGTTTTTTCTTTTTTCGCTATTTCCTCGGCGCGTTTCATTAATAACTTGCCAAGTCCGCGGTGTTGATGTAAGATACTTGAAGCTTTTTTTCCCAGTTCTAAACTCTGGCCATAAACATGTAACTCTCGAACTATTGCTTCTTGATTTTTTATTCTTAATCTCAATAAACCAAATAAAATATTATCTTTATTAACAAACTCAAGAAAATATTCTTTGCCTTCGCTTGCATCATAGGTTGTTGTTCTTAATTTAAGCTTGCTTGAAATATTTTCCTTAGGCATTTTATCGCGGAAAGCAAATCCTATCTCGCGAAATCTAATTTCATTAATCTTAAGTTTTCTTTTTCTTATTTCTTCTTCAATATCTTTTCTTAAATCAATTCTTGTGGTTCCAGCAACGAGAAATTCCGGAGGAATTTCTCGCATGATTCGCATAACCCTACAATAATTAGGAATTAATTGCATTATTTTGATTACCATCTCTTGAATTTCTTTTTCATTGTAGGGCTTATATTTTCCTTTTTTGTATAAATTAACTAAACTTGCGCCTTGGATAACTTGACAAGGATAGATTTTTATTTGGTCTGGCTTAAATTCTTGGCTTGAGAATAATTTTTTAAACATTTCAAGGTCTTTATTTTTATTAGAGAAAGGCAAGCCAAGCATCATATGATAACCAATTTTAAAACCCGCGTCACGCAAAAGCCTTGAAGCTTGAATTACCTCGCGAATCGTGTGTCCGCGATTAACTTTTTTGTAAATTGAATCGTCAAGACATTGAACACCTAACTCGAAACGAGTACAACCAAAATTCAACAACTCGTGTATTGAATTCTTGTTATCGACAATTGTATCTGGCCTTCCTTCTATACATAATGCAACACATCTATGTTTAGCTTTTTCATTGATTTTTTTTGCTTGTTCTAAACTCGAGGATTTTTTGCCATTAAGAGCATCAAAACAAGCTTTGATAAAATCGAGTTTATATTTTTCAGGATAATCCAAAAAATTTCCGCCCATAACTATCAGTTCAATTTTATCTGTAGGATGATGCATTAACTTGTAAGCTTTAAGTCTAGACTTAACTTGCTCCAGAGGATCGTATTTTAATCTTTCTGCACGTAAGACCGGAGGAGATTTAGGAGTATAGGATTGCGGAACATCTAAACTTGGACAATATAAACAAGTTCCGTGCTTGCATTTTTTAGGATAAGTCATTACTGCTATTGGAGTTACTCCTGCAAGAGTTTTGGTTGGCTTTCTAATCTCATTCTCGGCTGGTGATTTCATATATATTTAACACCAACTATCTTTTTAAAGTTTTGAAAATCCTTGTTTCTATGAAAATAGGCATAATTGGTGGAAGCGGGCTTGAGGATCCTAAGATAATTAAAAATTCTGTTGAAAAAGAGGTTGAAACCCCTTATGGGAAAACTTCTTCAAGTATTGTTTGTGGAAAAATAAGCGAAATTGAGGTTTGCATAATTGCAAGGCATGGTAAAAAACACGAGATACCTCCGACACATGTAAATAATAGGGCTAACATATTTGCATTGAAAAAATTAGGTTGCACCCATATTCTTGCAACAAGTGCTGTTGGAAGCTTGAGAGAAGAAATAAAACGAGGAGATTTTGTTATTCTAGACCAATTCCTTGACTTTACAAGGCATAGACAAATAACTTTTTATGATAATTTTAAAGACGGGCCCAAGCATATTTCGCTTGCAAATCCTTTTTCAGAGGTGTTAAGAGAAAAAATAATTTATTGTTGTAATGAGTTGGGAATAAGTTATCATGAAAAAGGAACTGTTGTAACAATAGAGGGGCCTAGATTCTCAACTAGAGCTGAAAGCAATATGTTTAGACAATGGGGTGCAGATGTTATTAACATGTCAATCGCCCCTGAAGCAATTTTAGCAAGAGAGGCTGAATTAGAATATGCTGCAATTGCAATGAGTACAGACTATGATTGCTGGAAAACAGATGAAAAACCAGTAACTTGGGAACAAATAGTAGAAATATTTGCTGGTAATGCTGAAAAAATGAAACAATTATTAGTAAGAGTAATAGAAAAAATGTCAAGAAATGAAGAGGATTTTATTAAAAGTAAAATAAGAACAGTACCGCATTGGCCTAAACTTGGCGTGATGTTTAGAGATATTACTACTTTAATAAAAGATGCAGAAGGCTTCAAAAGAACAATTGAGTTACTTGAAAAAAGATATAGGAATAAAGAGATAGACTTAATTGCAGGTATAGAATCTCGCGGATTTATTGTTGCTTCTGCTCTAGCCTCTAAACTTGGGAAGGGAATTGTTTTAGTAAGAAAGCCAGGAAAACTACCTGCTGAAAAAGTTAGAGAAGAATATGAACTAGAATATGGTAAAGATGCAATCGAGATACATAAAGATGCAATTTCATCTGGACAAAAAGTTTTGCTTGTGGATGATTTATGCGCTACAGGAGGTACTTGTGGTGCTGCGGCTAGTTTAATTGAAAAACTTGGGGGCAAGATTGTTGAATGTTCTTTTATTGTTGATTTACCTGAGCTTGGGGGAAGTAAAAAAATCAAAGCAAAATGGCCTTTCTTTTCCATACTTGAGTTTGAAGGAGAATAAGATAATAATATGGCAGAAACAAAAAAACTTTGGGAATTTCCTTTTATTGAAATTAATGGTATAACTCGAGTACAACCTGAACAAATTCCGGAAATACTCACTATAACTAATGAGCAAAGAACCCCAAGGACTGTTCCTGCACAAGTTATAGCAGAGATAGAAAGGAATCGGATGGCAAGAATCTTAAAGAGGGGTTTAGTTTATTTTGTGTCTTCTGATCTAAAAAGAATAGTTTCTGCGCCAAATCGCGCGCCTGACTTTAAAAGAATTTTAGAACAAGATGTTTCAATAAGAAGCTATCTAGATATGTTAGAAAGCCAGGTTGGAAACGTAATCGCAACAGGCGCATTAAATCCTGGATTTGAAGATTTTACTCAACTTGAAAGAAGATATAATAGGCCCCATCAATTCTTATTAATGAAAGTCCGAGATATTACTCATGAAAGAGCTATTCGCATCTTAATAGCCTGCGCTTCTTCTAGAAGTTTTCCCGCAAGGATATTAGAGACTCCAGAGGGATATTTAAATATAGCAAGAGTTAAGTATACTGAACCTACATCAGTAACTTAAAATGGAAAATTCAAAACAAAATAATTTGAACCAAGAACAAATTTGGGATGCTATAGCAGGACCTTGGAGCAAGTTTCGAAGACAATCTCCAAAAGAAGTTCAAGATTTTTTAATAAAACAAAAAGGCAAAGTACTTGATTTGGGTTGTGGAAGTGGAAGAAATCTTGTGAAACTGGAAGGAATTAGGTTTTACGGTGTTGATTTTGCTAAAAAACAATTAGAATTTGCAGAGCAAGAGGCTAAAAAGCAAGAAATCCCTGCAGAGTTTATTAAGGCTAGGTGTTCAGAATTGCCTTTTGAAGATAATTTTTTTGATGCTGCAATATTTATCTCGGTTTTACATTGTATGGATAAAGCAGAGGAAAGGAAGAAATCTCTTGAAGAGTTATATCGTGTTTTAAAGAAAGGAGCTAGTGTAATGATTAGTGTATGGGACAAAAATAGCAGGGAATTATTCAAAGAAAAAAAAGTTAAAGAAGGATTAATGGACTGGAAAGACAACAATACTGTTTATAGGAGATATTATTATTTTTATGATGAAAAAGAATTAAAAGACTTACTTGAAAGTATTGGATTTAAAATTGAAAAAACATCATTAATAGACTCAACTGCGAATACTTCTAAACATTCAAAGAAAAATCTTGTTTTTTACTGTCAAAAATAAAAAGTAATGCGCCCGTCGCATAACGGTATTGCATCGGTCTCGAAAACCGAGCCCGCAAGGGCCCCCAGGTTCGACTCCTGGCGGGCGCGTTTAAATCGTATATATTCTAGATTAATTAATTTTAAATAATGAAGTTTCTTGTTAGAGTTATGAAACTAAATAGATTTGGAAGAAGTTTAATAAAAGGTATTGCGGGTTTAGCCTTAATAGCAGCTACAGGATGTGAAGAAAATAGTGATGATGCTAATAATGGACAAGGCAGAGATAATTTTGAGGTTCATTTTACTGCAGGACATATAAATACCGGAGAGATAATAACCGAAACAGCCCAAGTTGTACGAGGAGCTAACTATAATGTTTTTCTTTGGTGTAGTAATGATGGCGACTCAGATAGAATTAGTATTGAAGCAGACAATCAGGTAATAGGCACTTATTTTACAGCAGAAAATAGGATGTGGGGGAACGGATGGTATGTTAATCAAAGAGCAGGCCCTTTTTCTTTTAATGCACAATCAAATAATGTTGTATTTGAAGTATATGCTCAAACAGACGGCTATGGAACTTGGCCAAAACTTCTAGAGGTTCAAAGAGCAGATTAATAAAAGGATAGGCTTATAAACCCACTTTTTTTATATATCCTATAAGATATAGATTATAATATGCAATAAGAAACCAAGTGATTTCTTACAAACTTAAACTGCAAAACGCAGAATATTAAATAATCAGCTTAGAAATAAGCTATTTTCACTTAACCATTAGTCGAAAAACTAATAAAATTATCTTAAAATTAAAAATACAAATAGAAATAAATATGGAAAAATTTAAACAACTCGGAGTTACAGAAGTACTTTTAGATAGCTTACGAGATCTTAAAATTGAAGAACCTACCGAGATTCAGGAAAAAGCAATTCCTTTAGTACTTGGGGGAAAAGATATTATTGCTGGTTCTGCTACAGGAAGCGGTAAAACTCTTGCGTTTGGCGCGAGTATTGTTATGAATTGTGCTCCTGGAGCAGGTTTGCAATCTTTAGTACTAGTTCCAACTCGAGAATTAGCAGAACAAGTAGCAAAATCTCTGCATCAATTCTCAAAATATAAAAAATTAGAGATAGCAGCTGTTTATGGGGGAGTTTCAATTAATCCTCAATTTAGAGATATAGATAGAGCAGATGTTGTTGTTGGAACACCTGGAAGAATACTTGACCATATTGAAAGAAGAAGTATTGACTTAAGTGGAATAAAAATCTTGGTTTTAGATGAAGCTGATAGAATGTTAGATATGGGTTTTATTAGAGATGTAGAAAAAATATTAAGTCACTGCTCTAAGTATAGGCAAACCTTGCTATTCTCAGCTACAATTGGAACAGAAATTTCTAGATTAGCTAAAAGATATATGAATAATCCTGTTGAAGTTTCAGCAGAGGATCAAGTTGACCCTAGCAAACTAAAACAAGTTTATTATGATGTTCCTGACTCTACTAAATTTGCTTTACTTGTACATTTATTGAAAAAAGAACACAAAGGACTTGTAATGGTTTTCTGTAATACCCAACATAATACTGATTTTGTTGCAAGAAACTTAAGCAATTTGGGAGTAGATGCTGTAGCCATCCACGGAGGATTATCCCAAGATAAAAGAAGTAGAATAATGAGTCAATTCCATTCTAAAGATGTTAATGTTTTAGTTTGTACTGATGTTGCTGCACGAGGACTTGACATTAAGGGAGTTTCACATGTTTACAATTATGATGTTCCAAATGAAAATAATAATTATGTTCATAGAATTGGAAGAACAGCAAGAGCTGGTGCAGATGGAATTGCAATAACAATTTTAGCAAGTAGAGATTATGAGCAATTTGGGAAATTATTGAAATCAAGCACTCTAAAGATTGAAAGACAAGAATTGCCTGAAGTACAAAGAGTTCCAATTATTGTTCAAGAAAGAAGACACCACGGAGGCAGATTTTCAAGGGCAGGAGATAGAGGGCATGGTGGTGGAAGATTCAACAGACATGGCGGTTCAAGATCTCGAGATAATAGGGGTAGTTCCAGAGGTTCAAGATTTGGTAGTAGATTTGGCGGAAGAAGCAGAGATAGAAGACACTCTGGCTCTAGAAATAGGTGGAGATAATTTTATTAATTCTAATTTGATTTTCAATAAAAATTAGAATTGTTTTTTGCAATTAAATTCCTAACTAAGGTTTTAATTAAAGCTAATAATCTTATTAATCTCATAACTTCGAAAAAAGGAGTGGGCGAGTTTTTGTAGAAGGCAAATTTTTAACCTATAAGCCGAGCGTTAGCGAGGCGAGAGTTAGACTTATTTTAATATATCAAAGATTATACCCAAACACAAATATCTTTTAAAACTTAGGAAAAGGTGGTTTGTTATGAAAAAGATGGTTGAAGAGCCCCTATATTTTATAGCCCTGAGTAAGCTTAATCTATTTGGAATAAACGAGGTAGCAAGTAATCTAGAATGCTTTAAAACCCGAGATGCAAAAGCTATAGCTTCTAAGGTTTTAAATAAAATAGCGGATAATTTTGTTTTTTATCCAACTCGTTCGCTATTAAACCACTTTAGTTTTACTCAAAACTCGCAAGAAATAAAGATAAGACAAGAATTTTTTTCTAATTTAAAGAAAAACTTGGATAATGAATTCTTAAAAGAGATAAAAGAACCAAGGCCTAGCTGGACACCAAAATACGAGATTTTCGCTGTAACAAGCAATGAAAAAACTTTTATGGAACTAAAAAAACTTGGTTGCCCTGTAAAATTTATAACAAGTTCAGAAGATGTTCAAGCACTTGAGGGCTGTGATGTTATTCAAGCTATTGATTGTGATGAAATCTCTATTTATTTAGAGCAATTACCACAAACTATTTTTATAAATAAAATAGAAGACGTTTATCTCGAGCGACATTTAGAATTATTATCGGGTTGGAGAAAAAACCTTCAAGTAATTTCAGAACAAAATAATATAGGAGAGGAACTTGCTAAGCAATCCCAAGAACTTTTGAACTTGCTAGAGTTAATTGACGAAGAAAAAACAGAGAAACTTACTCGCGAACTTGCCGAAGAGCGGATTTCGGATATTAACGAACAGATTTTTGACAAAATAAAAGAACTAAACTTTAGCGGAGAAGTTTTAGTTAAAATTTTATCTGGAAACTCTATTCCTCGCGAGGTTGAAGAGATTATTGAACGAGTTATTTCAGAAAATAATTTGCCTGAAGAAGTTTTATTGAAGGGAATTCCTGTTAAGCTTGATGAAAAAGAGCTTTCGGATTTTATAAGAAGACAAGAAACAAACGAGAATACTTCGCTTAGTGAAAGAATAAAAATCCAAGCCTCAAGGGTGCGAGAAATACCTAAAAAACTTCAAGAATTAGAAGCAGAAATCTTGATTTTTGATTTTTTTGCAGGCATAAACAAGTTTTTAGAAAAACAAAGCAATTTAAATTTTCCAAATACATCGGGTGTTCTCGAGATAATTGATTCAAAGAATATTTTCCTTAATAATGCACAGGATATTTCTTTTTTACTTAATGAAGAGAGTAAATGTTCTATACTTACCGGAGCTAATAGCGGCGGAAAAACAACACTCCTTGAACATATTATTCAACTTCTAGTTCTTGGGAATATCGGCTTACCGATTAGTGGAAAAGTAAAACTTCCTACTTTTTCAGAGATATATTATTTTGCAAAAAACAAAGGCTCAAGCAACAAAGGAGCTTTTGAAACTTTACTTGCTCAAATGTCAAAAATACAACCTAGAAAGGCTAATGAAACATTTATACTTGCAGATGAAATTGAAAGTGTTACTGAACCAGGAGTTGCAGGTAAGATTTTATGTGCAACAAGTGATTATTTTATTCAGCGAGGGTGTTTCTTAGTAATTGCAACTCATCTTGGGCAGGAAATAAAACCGCATTTACCAAAAAAAGCTAGAATAGATGGTATTGAAGCTCAAGGGCTTGATGAAAACTTTAATTTAATTGTTCATCATAATCCTATTCTTGGAAGATTGGCGCATTCAACTCCCGAATTAATTGTTGAAAAGATGGCAAAATCCAATGATAATGATTATCTAAAGTATTTGTGGGAATATATGAAGACGCGATAGGAAAATAGCAAAGAAATACTAATCTTCACTCAAAAGCTTACACCACTCGCAAGCTTCTTGGGTTTCTTCATTAATTGTGTGTTTTGGGCAGGGACCGCTTAAAAGTTCAAGAGCTTGATTAAATAGGTCTTCGGCATTTTTTGGATTTACTTTTATCTTTTTTAAATCAGTATTAAAAACAATCTCGCCAGATTCTAGAACTTCTTTAGGATGATAAAATAAAAGATAAGCAAAATCTTCTACTTCTAAACCCATTTCTTCTAAAAGGAAAGCGTAAATGTCAAGTTGATCTTGGTAATGTTCATGAGTATCTTCTTTTAAAGGAAAGCCACGAGTTTTATAATCTAGAACAATTAGTTTATTGTTTTCTTTATTTACCAAAAGATTATCAATACCGCCATGTAAAACATTGCCTTCATTGTCCTCAATCCATAAGCCTTTTCTAGAATTTCTCCACTCGCTTAACAACTTAGGGTCATCAAAAAGTTTAAGGTTTTTTTTTTCGGGGTTTTTTCTTAGCTCGGGGGGTAACTTGCCTTGCTTCATGAAAGTATCAAAATGTTTTTTTAAAATACTATCCATTCCACTCGGAAGACTAGGAAAAATACTTGCTGGTCTTGTCTTGCCTTTATTCATAGCCAGCCAAAAACACCTAGGACATTCTTTCATTAAACTTAAAACAGAAGGAGATAATTTGTAAACCATATTAAAATTATTTCAAAATTTATTTAAAAGTTATTTTAAATCCTCCTTCTTACCCATTTTAACAAAATCCAAAAGATTTCTCTTTTCAAATTTCAGTATGCCTTGGGTTTCAGAGTGAATATGCATGCTAATTATTGTAAAGCCTTCACACATACAAGTAAGATTCCATAGTTTTTGGTTATCAATTAATTGAAGAACAGCAATAACTTCTTCTAGTTTATTCTTAATATTATTATCTCGCAAAGCTTGTTCTACTAACCCCCTTACTTCAGGCAAGTCTACTTTAACATCGCTGGAAATTTGCTCTAAGGGTTTTTGCGTGTCAAGAATATCTTCTTTAATCAAGGTTATGGCTCCTTCTCCTAAAGGAATCTTAAAAGTAAAGATATTTTTATCTTCCCTATAATCTAAAGAGTATTCAAATGTATCTGACTTAAAGTTAAGGATAAAGAATCCTGCACAAAAAAAAGAATTTGGGTATTCTGCTTTAAACTTCTTGAATACCTCGGATTTTTCAAGTCTACTATAAAGTTCAAAAAGTGTTGGTGTTTCCATCTTTATACTAAGCTGGCTAGATATTTAAAAGTGTCCATTAGTCATTCTATAAAATAGATGTAAAAATACTTTTGTTTTTCCTGCATCATTTCGAACTCCAAAAGTATAACCTACAATATGCTCTGGTATCTCGTGACGCGGTAAATTAAAAACTACTTTTTTTTCATCTCTACCTTTAACTTCTCTTGAAAAAGAAATACCCGAGTAACATAAACCAGCACGAGTTGCATAATTAAAAGTTCTATGAAACTCAAGCTCTCCTGGCAAACTTACATTTAAAGTTAAATCGGATAAATGCCTGGTTTCCCGAGTTCTTGCTAGTTTAGAGGTGTTTTTCATGAAAATTAATCACAAACAGGGTTTTTAAGATTAATTGTTTGATAAAAATTGCTCATTTTCTCCTTGGCCTTGAGTATTCTTGTCTCAATAATCCATAAAAATATTCATCGCTAATTTTTCCTGTTGCTTTTGGTATAACTGCTTTTCTTTTTAAGCCCTCAAGTTTGAAACCATATTTTTCTAGCAAAACTCCTGAACTTGGGTTTCCAACTAAAACTCCTGCTTCTAATCTGCGTAATTTTAATCTTTTAAATGCCAAATCTATTAAAGCTTCAAGAGCTTCGCTACCATAACCTTTTTTATGATGTCTAGTACCCAACCAATAACCGACTGTTCCTTTTCCTTGATCAAACTTAATATTGCTCAAGCCAATTCCACCAATTACTTCTCCTGATTCTTTTAGCTCAATCCAATAAGAGTAATCTGTCTGAGGTTTTTTCTTGATTTTTTCAGCACAATGCCTAATGTACCAAAGAGCATCCTTTCTAGCATAAGGAAAAGGAACTACAAGCAACCAGCGACTTACTTCTAAATCTGAGAGATTTCTAACAACATCGCTAATATCAGCTTTGGTGGGTTGTCGTAAAATTAAACGTTCTGTTTCAATTCTTGTGTTTTTTTGAGAATATTTTATCATGTTGAGAAAAATACCAGTTAACCTTTCTGATTAATTGGATTAATAGAAAAGTTTAGTATTAGACTTTCCAGTAGAAAGATTCATTTCACATTTGACTAATACTTTTGCTTCCATAGCCCCAGAAATAGAAGGAAGTTTATAAATTTTCCCCCTAAGAAAAAAATAGAATTAGTTTCACAATTACTTTCTCTCATTAATCTCACTAAGAATTTCTTTGATAAAATCGGTTTTTTTAACACCAAATTTTGGTTTGGTTTCGCCACGCTTTTTTATTGCAAGAGTTTTTTTCTCTTCTTCCTTATCTCCAATTGTTATTAAGTAAGGAATCTTCATCTCAGCAGCTTTTCTTACTTTATCATTAACAGTATTGGAATCTAAATCCGCATCGACTCGAATACCCTCTGCTCTTAATTCTTCTACAAGCTTCTCGCAGGCTTTTATGTTCCTATCTGTAAAACTAATAACTCGCACTTGAACAGGCGATAACCAAGTTGGAAGATTGCCTTGTGTTTTTTCTAAAAGATAAGATAAGGTTCTTTCAATACAACCAACAGAAGAACGATGAATAACCATTGGTCTTTGTAGCTTATTATTTTCATCCAAATAAGTTAAGTCATATCTTTCAGGAAGAGCAAAATCTATTTGAACTGTAATTAGGGTATCTTCTTTTCCATAAACATCTTTGTATTGCAAGTCTAATTTTGGACCATAAAATGCTGCTTCCCCCTCAGCTTCAACGTACTTAATTTTAAGATTATCTAAAATCTTTTTCATTGACTTTTGGGAGGCTTCCCAAGCAGCAGGATTATCGATATATTTATTACCCTTGTCTTTTGAATCCCATTTAGAAAATCTATACCAAACTTCTATCCCTAGAGTTTTCATGATATATTTTATAAAATCAACTACTTTTCCAAACTCTTCTTCAAGTTGCTCTGGTTTGCAAATAATATGCGCATCAGATAAACTAAATTGTCTTACTCTTGTTAATCCTCTTAGTTCTCCTGTTTGTTCATTTCTAAATAAATTTGCCATTTCAGCATATCTTATTGGAAGTTCCTTATGACTTCTCGGTTTACTTTTATATATAACAAATTGAAATGGACAAGTCATAGGCCTTAATGCGAATTCTTCATCACCCACATTTAATACAAACATGGAATCCTTGTAATGTTGCCAATGACCTGAAACTCTATATAAATCTGCTTTAGCCATTATTGGGGTAGAAGTGTGAACATAGCCTCGCTTTAATTCTTCATCTACATTAAATCTTTCTAATTCTCTTCTTATGATAGAACCTCTCGGAGTGAATAATGGAAGCCCTTTTCCTACAATCTCACTTACTAAATATAAATCTAAGTCTCTGCCAAGTTCTACATTACTTTTCAAACCTTTTTCCCCAGGTGAAGCAGTCATATGAACCTTACTCATCATTTTCCAAAGATTTTCTCTTTGTGCTGGTGTCAAATCAGGTTCATGATATTCATTTTTCATTTTTTTAGTTACCTCAACCTTTCCTTGAGCTTGCTCTGTTCCAATTGTTCTTGCAAGTTCTGCAAGAGGATGTCCTTTACATTTGAGTTCGAATTCTTTGTAATAACCAAAAGGAGCTCGTGCGACTTTGATTTTTTGTTTTTTCAAACTAGCTTCAGCATCTATCATTAATTTCTTTGCAAAATCAGGACTTGAAAGGCTAGAGGAAAGGTGTGCGTAAGGATATAAAACAACTTGCTCGGCTTTTACCTTATCTTTTAAGTCAAGAATATTCTTTAGGTATTCTTCAAGAATATTTTTATTAGCTTCGTCTTGTTTTTCTATCGCAGTGAATAGAACAAGGGGCTCGCTAACCTCAATTTGTTTTTCTTCTGCTTTTTCAAGTGTTGCGCCCTTTAATGCAGGCTTAACTGGTTTAAACTTAATGTAATCACAGTGTAGGGATAGTATTTTCATATTATTAATTTAGATGTAAAGACTATTTAAGTTTTCTCTACACCCTATTTTCTATTTTTTAAAAGAGAAACTTAGATTTATAAAAGTTTAGAAACCAAATTAGGATATAATCCAAGATTAAATATTAAATAATAGAATATATAAAAAGAATTACTTCAGATTAGTAATCAGAATGAAGAGTATAGTTTTTTCCTGGAACCAGTTTTCCATCTTCTCTATAATGCGGGTTATCCTTTCTAAAATGAGCTGCTCTAAAATCTCTGTCCCATTCTGTAGTATTTGTTACAAAAGTTCTTGTAAAATGATCTAGACTTTCTTCAGTTGAAGGAGAAGCTACAACTGTCCTTAAAGCGTGAAAATCAGCTTCCTTTTTAGAGTCTTGATGACTAGTATAAGCTGCTACTCCAGCAAGGGTTGCTAAACTTAAGAGTGCGCCAATTAGTGCCCTTCTATTATCACTTTTTCTTGTAGTATTTGTCATAAAAACAAAGAGAAAACGGGGTTTATAAACCTTTCTGTTGTTGTTCCTATAACGGAGTAACAAAATTAAATTATTTAAAATATCTGTCTAGATGTTTTTTTGCTTGCTCTCTCTTAATTTGATGCTCTTTCAAGAAAGCGTTGATTTTTTCAATTAAATAAGCTTTTAACTCTCCTGTTAGCATTTTACCGCTTCTATAATCTTTCTCTATTTTCTCTATTTTTTTATCATCAGACTCAAAAAACATCTTAAGATATTGAAAGCTAACATCAACATCTGGATTTCCGCCTAACTTTCTATGTTCCTCTATTGTTGCTTGTCCGCCTGAGAAAGCATACTTGTTAATTTTTCGCTTAACTTCCTCAGGGGTGTCTGTTAAAGCAATAAAAGAAGTGGGATCTGAAGAAGACATCTTACCTCCGCCCAGTCCTGGTAAAAATAAATGATAGGTAGAGCTTATTTGCGTAAAACTTGGACTTTTTATGCTTTGACTAATATCTCGCGCCAATCTTATATGCGGATCTTGGTCAACTCCAACAGGCACAATAACTGAACAAGTTCCTTCAAATTCAGGCAATTGGCTATGAAGCATATCTGAGGCTTGAAGAAGGGCTGAAAGCATTTTTCCGGGATTTATATCGCCATAAACTGCTTTGAACTCGTTAAAAGTAGCATATCTAGCTAATAGATTTTGAAGTCTGTAATAGGCATTAGATTTATTTGCATCTTGAGATCTTTGACTTTGGAAATAGATTTCACAATTTTCTGGTTTTAAACCAAGAGCAATATAATTTAAGATGTATTGTTCGATTGCATTTTTTCTACTCTCTTCTAAACTCTGACCGCGAGCATTATATGCTTCAATATCTGCAACAGCAATATAAATTTTAGCTCCTAATTTCTGATAGAATACCATCTGTTGGGCAAGAAGCATATGGCCCAGGTGCATTTTTCCGGTTGGCATTAATCCGGTCATCATAACAAACTTTTTCTTGTTCTTTATTGCTTCGAGAATTCTTTGAATATCGCGATGAGCAAAAATAGTTTTTCTTCTAAATAAAACATTTTCATTAAAAACAGAAGGCATTTCTTTCAAAGGAGAGATTCCAAATTCATTAATCAGTCTTTGATAATCTATGTTGCCTTCAACATTCCAAGGATCTACTTTAAAATTTGATTTATCGGGCTTTGTCTTTACTTCTTTTTTTGTCATAAATAACACAAATAAGCTTTCTATTTAAACCTTTTTCATACACTCTTGCTCTCGAATAATTTAAAAACATTTAAATATAGCTTATGCTATTTTTTTATGAGAAAATGATAACAAAAAAAGGGTATAAACAATTAGTATTTATTTTAATGGGCATTTCTGTTATTTTTGCCTTAAATCTTGTATGTGCGGAAACCTTGTTTTCGCAAATAAAACCAATCTATAATCTTGGTGAAGAATTTTCAAGCGAAATAAAATTTAGCGAAAGCGAAATTGGTTATATGGATATTAATTTAGTATGTAATTCTATAACTCAAAACCTTTATAGGGGAGTTCCTGAAGCAAAAACAATTATATTAAAGAGAAAGCTTATACCGGCCTACATTGAAAATTCCTCTGGAGATTGTCATCTAGAGTCAGTTTATGGTTCAGATATAACTAGGAGCCAAAACTTCAAAATTAGCCGAGAAATTGTGACTCAATTAGAAACCGCTCAAAAAGAGTATATGGCTGGAACACAAATAAAAATTAAAGGAGCATCAACAAAAGAGAGCGGGGGTTTGGTAGGACAAATACAACAAGGATTTATTGAAGTAAACTTGAATAATTTACAAGCTACGGACATAGTAAGAAATGGTGAATTTAATCTTAACTTAAGTATTCCTGAAAATTATAAGAAAGGAGCTTATATTGTATTAATAAAAGTATTCGAAAAAGACACTCAAGGAAATATTCTTTCTAGCCAAGAAATTAATTATAATATAAATGTTCTACAAAAACCAGGGAAGGTAGATATTGCGATTGACTTAACTTCTCTTACTCCAGGAGAGAACCTAAGTCTTATCCCTTTCTTATATGATAAAGCTGGCGAAGAAATGGAAGCTAGTTTACTTTTACAAATAAAAGATAGCCAGGGTGGAATAATCTATCAGGGTGTAAATGATGCTAATAAACAGTTTGTATTTGAAACAAAAACAAATACTTTTGCAGGTACAGCAAGCATTGTTGCTCAGAAAGATAATCTTTCTACTCAAAAACTAATAGAAGTGAAACAATTAAGAAAAATCTCTGCTGTTATAAAAAATGAAACACTTTACCTAACTAATATAGGAAATGTTCCTTACTCTCAGATTGTAGAAATAAAGATAGGAAATGAAACTGTATTTAAGGAAGTCTCTGTTAATACAAACGAAACTCGAGTTTATGATTTATCTGCACCAGATGGAGCTTACGAAGTACAGATAAGAGATGAAGACAATACTATCTTTAATCAAGGTGGAATTTCTATAACTGGGAAGGCTATTAGTGTAGAAGAAGCTAGAACAAGAGTAAATAACTTTATCAACCAATACCCTATTGTTTGGATTTTTATATTAATAGTTGTTCTTGGATTTTTGATAGCTACTTTTATGAAGCATAGAAAAACAATGTTCTTGATGCCAATGCATGAAAATAAAAAATTAAGAAGTTTCAGAGAAGAAAAGGGATTTACTCTAATAATGCCACAAAAACAAAATTCTGATAGAGAACAAGTAAATTATAGCAGACAAGAAAGACAAGAAAAATATACTCCTGTTTCTAAACCTCAGAAACCTGCACAAAGATTAACAACTGTAGTAGAAAAAGACATAAAAACTAATAAGAATGTAGAGAAAATCAAGCTTCAAGGTGAAATAAGAGAAGCAGAACAAGCAGGAGTATTACATGGAACAAAACAAAGATGTAGTGTTATTGCAATAAAATTCAAAAATCAAGTACCGAGCCAAATGGGTAAGGAAAATTTAATGCAGGCTCTTGAAAGTGCTTATAAGCAACGCGGTACAACTTATTTCTCAGGAGATTATTGCTTAGTTATATTTGCTCCAACTTTAACAAGAACATACAAAAATGAGGAAACTGCAATCAAAGTAGCTCAAGAACTTGAGAAAGAACTACATAGCCACAACCGCCTTTTCAAAGAAAAAGTACAATTTGGAATTGGGGTTAACTCTGGAGAGCTAATAGTAAAACAAGATAATAATCTACTTAAGTTTGCAACAATAGAAAAAACAATACCATTAGCTAAAAGAATAGCAGAAATTTCAGGAGGAGAAGTATTACTAAGCAAAGATATTCATGCAAAGACCATGAACACCGTCAAGGCAGACAAGAATCAAACACCAGGTATTGCTCTTGAAACCTTTAAGATTAAGAGAATAGTTGACCAAAACGCTGCTGAGAAATTCATAAAAGAATTTATGCGAAGAAATTAAGTTTTTTCTGAAATAGGTTTATTAATATTAATTACACTTTTTGTTGTATTGGTAGGTTCAGAGTTAATGAAGAAAAGCCCAAGCTAACAATTAATTAAACACAAGAACGAATTGAGCTAATAAAATTTTAAAAGTCATTAAGTTAATTCCATCTTGTTCAGTTATTGATTTGGCTTCTTTTTATTTTAAGTTCTTTAAACAACTCTTCCTCGAACTATCAGGAATTAATTAAAGGCGAATTACACTTACCAAAACTAATACAATCCTTCTTGTTCGGCCTCTTGAATATAACCTTGCTTTTCAGGATCAAAGTTGAAATATACTAAAAACTCTCCAAGTACATTTTTATTTATGTTTACCCGCTTTAACAAATGAAATATGCCTTCTGTGAAACAATATGGGCACAAAGCAGCTTTCTTTTTATTACAAGCAACACAGTTTAGGGCGCTTGAAGCTTCATTATTAACATTTTGAACGTATTTCTTTAGTCTTGGTGCTAATTTCTTTTTCAAATCAGGATAAAAATCAAGCCATTTACTTATACTTTTAGCAAGACAATCATGACAAATCGGGTTGGTTATGGCTTCACTGCAACTTGGGCATTCGTAAAAATTTTCTGTTTCAAAACCGGGATATAGAAACTGTTTAACCATGTAATTTTTCTATAATCCGTTAATAATAACGAATTAGTAGAGTTTTTTAGTAGAACAAATAGTAAAAGTTAAACTAGGATTGACTCCATAGGAATTCCAATGTCTAATATCCCTTTTACTTATCATAGTATAAAATAGATTGGGGTCTTTAAATACTTTTTGTTACTGAAGAAAATTAACAAAAAGATTAATTATCTCTACTCAATCTTGCGAGAATATCCTCGTGAATTTCTTCTACACTTGGAAGGCCATTCACACTTAGCACAAGACTTCTATCATATTTTTCAAGAACAGCAGCAGTGTCTTTTTTATAAATCTCAAGTCTTTTTCTTACAACAGCTTCATCACTATCATCTTTTCTTCCTTCTATTGATGCTCGCGACTTTAAACGCTGTACTAAAACCTCATCATCATTAACAACTAAAGAAATTATTTTAATTACTTCTATTCTATTACTTATTAAATCAACTTGTGCTGGATTTCTAGGAATTCCATCTAGAATAAGAGTTTGGGTTTGAGGGTTATATTTCCCTTGATTTACATATTCTTCAAGTGTTTTGTAAAATAATTCAATAGTTAAATTATCAGGAACAAAGTTTCCTCCAGCAATTAATTCGTTAATTCTTATAGCTAAATCACTACCTTTCATTCTAGGATTGTCTTTTAACCCGCGGAACATATCGCCTGTAGAAAAATGCAAATATCTTTTATCTCCACCTAAAAGTTTTGCTTGAGTTCCTTTTCCAACACCAGGGGGACCAAAAATTAAAATTGCCTTATACCTTTGTTTTTCCATAAACTAAAGTTTGAGTTATTGTTTATAAAGTTAATTACTTTCTATTTTATATGAGTCATACGAAAAAAATACGAGGATATCGCGGAACACCAGAACAACTTGCAAGAAATATTGGAAATACAAGATATGATACAACTTTGAGGTTTGATGAGGCAAGAGCAAGAGAATATCATAGACAAGCCCTTCAAGATAGAGCAGCAGGACATCCTAGACTAGCTACATTACTTGCTCAATATGCTAATTTACTAGAACAAGCCCGAGATGAAATGAGGAAGATTTGGGATTTATGTAAGAATAAACCCGGGATGCAGGACTGATAATAATAATAATAATAATAATAATAAAATTAATTAAAATTTATAACTATTCGGGTTTACCTGGAACAAAATGATGTTCAATACAACGAGGCTCGTAAGTCTCTGTGGTTTTTGAACCTTCTACAGAAATAATCGGACTTGTATAGTGTGCTGGGTTTCCGTTAATTAATCTTTGAGTTCTTGTCGCGGTTCTTCCACAATCATTATACTTGCATACTGCTTGCCTGCACTTATGAACATAATCTGCCATTGAAATTAGTTGCCCCATTGGACCAAAAAACTCTCCACGAAAATCTAAATCTAGTCCTCCGGCAATTACATTAACTTGATTTCTTAATAATTCTTCTACAACCCTAATAATTCTTGGAGAAAAAAATTCTATTTCGTCAATCCCAACAACAAGATTATCTAAACCCCTTATATGGAGTAGATCTAATATTTTTTCTGGAGAAACTTCTTCAATAAAGGTTGTTTCAAACGGACAAGTCCTATCTGGCCTATTATCAATTGCTGGTCTGAAAAAAGCAAAATTTATATTTGGTAAATGAAGAACGGGTCTTAACCTATAAGCTAGTGCTTCTGTCTTCCCAGAATACATTGGACCGCAAAATAATTCGAATTGACCTGGTTTAAAATGTTCTGGATTTATTGACACGCTCATTTTTAATTTCCTAACAAGGTTAAGTTTATTTTAAAAATTCTATTCCTAATTCACTAGACATTTCTGCTTGTTTTTTTGTTTCAGGAGTAAAACCAGAAGCAACCCCTACTATTTGAGAGCTTTTAACTCCTGTAACTATCAACATAACTCTTAGCGAATGATCTAAATCTTCAGAAATTTGGGCACCCCAAATCATTTTTGCATCTGGCGATAATTTTTCTCCAACAGTTGAAACAACAGTTTTAGCTTCTTCTAAAGTCATGTCTGGGCCACCAATAATATTAACTAATGCTCCAGAAGCATTACTTATATCTACATCAAGCAAAGGATTAGTTATTGCTTTTTCTACAGCATCTAAAGCCCGATTTTGTGAGTCTGCTTCTCCCATACCAATCAAACTTACTCCGCCATTCAACATAACTGCTTTTACATCAGCAAAATCCAAATTAACTAATCCAGATTTAGTAACTAATTCAGTTATACCTTTAACTGCGTTTGTTAAAATTTCATCTGCTACCTTAAATGCTGTTTGTAATGGCAATTCAGGAGCTAACTCAAGTAATTTATCATTAGGAATAACAATTAACGTATCAACATTAGATTCCATTCTCTCTAGGCCATACATTGCATTTTCAATTCTTTTCTTTCCTTCCATTGTGAATGGAAGAGTAACTACGCCAACAACTAATGCTCCTTGTTTTTTCGCAAGTTCGGCTATAACAGGAGCTGCGCCTGTACCTGTTCCTCCACCCAAACCACAAGTAATAAAAATCATATCTGTGCTTGATAATTTCTTTTTTATTTCTGAGTCTGATTCGTGGGCTGCTTCTTCTCCAACTCTCGGATTACTACCTGCTCCAAGTCCTTGGGTTAGTTCTTTACCAATTAGGATTTTATAATCTGCATCCGAGTATAATAAGTCCTGAGCATCAGTATTAACCGCAATCATCTCACAACCCTTAATACCAATTTCTTTCATTCTAGAAATAGTATTTCCTCCTCCGCCACCTACTCCAAAAACTTTAACTTTAGCAAGTTGTTTTTTTAGAAGTTCCTCTAACTCACGATCTATTGCAGCTAATTCAGGATTATGACTATAAGCTTCCTCTCTTCGCCTAATCTCGTCTTCTTTCTCAGGTTTTATTGCCATCTTTTTTGTTAAACTAATCTAAAAAATTAACATGAAAAAGAGTTTATAAGTATTATTGAGATAGAAAATAGAATTATGTTTTATTAAGAAAATTATATTATTTTAGGGTTTGTTACTTAAATCAGCTAAATCTATAGTTCGAGGTAATCTTGGAAGGCGTTTTCCTCGAAATGGAATAACTCTTTCTATGCTTCTTAATATAAAAGAACCAAGATATTGCCAGAAATCCTTACTTTGGATTGGGTAAAGTCTGACATTACAACCTTGTTCATGAGTTGCATCGTAACTTCCTTGCATATAAGCATCCATTTTTATTAATAAAAACTATTTATTTTCAACACTACTTTTTTCTTGATTTTCTTCTTTTTTATCTTCCTTGTTTTCCTTTTTTGGTTTCTCTAGAATCTCTAAACCATAACCTAAAAGCTCTTGGAATTGGGGGTTAAAAGCATTCATTATAGGCATTAACTTTAAATCCTTGAATACAACTTTCTTTTTTTCCTCGTCAATATCAAAGTCAAATTCTTGTCCAAAAAAGAATAATTGTAGAGCTTTTACTTTTTCTTTAATCTCGCTAATCTTTCGTTTTATTGTGAACTCATATTCTATATCCTTGCCTGCTAAAGGATTATTAAAATCAACTAAAACTCTGCCCCCATTAACACTCATTACTTTAACAAGATTATTATCTAATGCTAAAACCATTCCTGGTTCTGGCATTATTTTTTGTGCTAAAAACATCTTTAGAGGAATTAATCTTACTAATTCTTTATTTCTCTTGCCGAAGGCGTTTTCTGCCTCTAGCTTTATAGAATATTTTTTCCCCAACTCTTTTCCTTCAAGAGCTTGGTCAAAACCTTTTACGACCATACCCTGACCAACACAAACAATTAGGGGCTTGCCTGAAAGCTCAAGTTTAATCTTTTTTGCTTCTTCAGTAATATTAGTATCGAAAACTTCGTTATTTGTAAGATTTTTACCTAAAAACTCCAACTCTACAAAGTCTTTTTTTTGTGCTATTTC
The DNA here is from genome assembly GCA_016867035.1 of Candidatus Pacearchaeota archaeon. Classification (GTDB taxonomy): domain Archaea; phylum Nanobdellota; class Nanobdellia; order Pacearchaeales; family GW2011-AR1; genus CAIPOI01. Next base: position 1,142 of record VGKO01000009.1, on the reverse strand, counting down.
TGAATTTGCCATGTTTAGCTTAGAAAATTAGTGTTTTTAAAGATTTGTGAAGAACTAAATAACTAAAAGCATATAGCTTTGCGCATAAATAGTTATAAACCTTGAAGGAAACCATTAGTTATGGTAGAAAAGCCAAGAATCTATTTAATTTGTCCAGTAAGAGGAGTTACTCAAGAAGAAAAAGAATTTCTTGAAGGGCATGTAAGAAAATTAGAAGCTATGGGTTTTCAAGTTCACTATCCTCCGAGAGATGTAAATCAAGAAGATTCAGTAGGATTAAGAATTTTAACAGAACACCGAGAAGCCATGAGGACTTCAAATGCAGTACAAATCTATTGGAATGGGAAAAGCCAAGGTAGTTTTTTTGATTTGGGCATGGGATTCATGGGATACAAACCTTTGGTTTTAGCTAATCCCCAAGTACTTAAAACCTTAAGCCTTGATGACTTTGATAAATGTGTTTTAGAAGAGCCATTATCTGAACAAGATATTATTATTCCTAGCTCTCCATTAAACGTTGAAAAATATGAAAAAAGAGAAAAGATTAAAGCTTGTAAAGCAATAGAATATCAATTTACAAGTATATCGAGAGAAGCTCTTTTTGAATTGGGGATGATGTTCATGGCAGGAAAGCCTTTACGATTATTAAATAGGGGTGAGGTTGAAAGACAGAGAACACCACATAAAAGCTTCCAAAATGTTCTTTTAGCCCTGGATGATTTAGCACAAGCTAGTTAATCTCGCAACAAGAAAGCTTTATAAATCTATTTTTTCTGAAGTGTATATGGCGTTTAAATTAATTACAGCTCACGAGTGTCATCCTGGCGCAACAATATTGATTGATGGCGCAGCTTATGTGGTAAGAAGCAACGACATTTCAAAAACAGGTAAACATGGTGCTAGCAAATGCAGAATTGAAGCAATAGGTATAGTTGATGATAGAAAAAAGATAGTTGCTGTCCCTGGCGCAGATAGATTTGAGGTGCCTATGATTGAGAAAAAGAAAGCTCAGGTGCTTAGCGCTAATGAAGGAATGGCTAATGTTATGGACTTGGAAAATTTTGAAACCATTGATGTTCCTGTTGTTGAAGAGTTAAGAGGCCAATTGAATCCAGAAGATCAAGTAGAATATATGATAATTG
>VGKO01000008.1 GCA_016867035.1 Candidatus Pacearchaeota archaeon | reverse complement strand
TTCTGCGGAAGTGAAGAATGTGAAGATTATATTAAAGAAAAAACCCAAGGCGCATCTTCAAGATGTATTCCCTTTGATAAAAAGCTAGAAAAGTCCGCAAAATGCGTTTATTGTGGCAAGTTAGCTAAGCAGATTGTTTATTTCTCAAGAAGCTATTGATTAATTATCTAGAAAACCCAATCTCTGTTTATGAAGAACATTAGTTGAAGCAGAACTTTCCAAAAAAAGAGCCCTCGTAACTTCCCTATGGTATCTTTCAAGTGCTCTTACCTTAGCAGTAGTTTCAGGACTTAATCTTATAGCTGTCCTATCAATTTGCCCAGTATAATCTGAAAAAACATAAGGAGTGAATGGCATTCTATAAATAACATCAGAAGAACCATCCCCGTCTTTATCATTTAAGAAACCAACTTCTAAAAGTAAATCCAAAGGCAATGCTATAGAAATACTAACCGGATCCTTACTAATTCTTTCTAATACATTAGTAGGGTGCGACATTTCAGCCATATTTCTTACATGAGAGTTATTGCAAGATCTACATCCCGGTATTGCAACTGCAAGAAATGCCAAGAGTCCCAATATCTTTATAGCTTTTAACATAGTTTGATTAAGGTTATTTTAATAAAAATAGATAATTTTAGAGTATTTAAATCTTTCTATTTGTTACTATTATCTAAAAGTAACAATATTCCTACCCGCAACTAGTATTTCTTCATCTCCTTCTCCAAATTATCTCGAAACTTGGCTATGCTATCGCTGGGTATTTTCCCGCCACACGAATGCTCGTGTCCTCCGCCTGTTGAACCCTCAATGTCTGTAATAGAATTCAAAAACAAAGTTCTAATATCTCTAGCTCCCCTAATAGAGATATTTGCTTTTCCACTTGAAGAATATAAAACAACTATGACTTTTTTAGGATGCCTATAACTTAACTCATTAGCAAGTTCTTGACTAATACTCATATCTCCTGAATAACTAAAAAACAACAAATCTTTTTTATTAACACTTTCTTCTGCTTTTTTCAAAAGTTTCTGATACTTTTCATTAATATATTCAAATCTCGATAAAAAGCTTCTAGTATTCGAGTTTTCTTGGGTTAAATCATGAATATTACTCGTTTTAATTAAAAATTTAATCATGGAAACAACATTACTAGTTTTATCAAGAATTCCAAACGCAAGTATCCTCGCTATTTTTCCCAATTCAGTATTATAGTAAATATCAAAAGCAGTTTTATTCTTTCCCGCGAGTATTTCAGGATTTTCTTTTTTAAAACTTTCAAGAAAATCAGGGCTATAACAATCTGCAATGCACCCTAAAACAGCCAGCCATTGTTCTTCCTTCTTGCCATTAATTTTATAACATAAATAAGAAGTAGGTTCAATTTCTTTACTAGTCTCATAAGTATTATAAAAAAACTCAACCCCTTCTTTATCAAGAGTAGATGGATGATGGTCAATAACAACTAAAGGCAAATTAGCTTCTTTAACCAGCTCAATGAATCCCGAGTCAATAACAGGCTTATCTAAAACAAAAACATAATCCGCCCCAAGCTCTTGCACTCTTTTAAAATAACTTTTCTCAAGCCCAGGATAAGATTTTATTGGAATTCCCCTTCCTCTACCTATAAACTTTTGAAGCAAAAGAAAACCACAAAGCCCATCCACATCATTATCAAAAAAGAAAACCGGGTTTTTTGCATTTTCAAGGTGCTCGCGAATTTCTTGAATTTGTTTTGTTGTTAGCATTCTTAATACTTTTCCTATAGGAATATCAATTAAACTAAGTTTTAAATGTTATGGAAATAAAAAGTTAGTAATTCCAATAACTATTTAGGGTTTTATAAGCAATTTGTTTAACCTACCCTGCTTACAACAATTAAACCAAATTTAGGGAGCACTTACCAAATCAAGTAAGAATAGAGATAATAAAACCCTAAATCTTCTTGCCAACAAGTATTTGCTCTTTCAAATTATTGAGTTCATGTTTAACACTTGCTGCTTTTGCCTTCAATATTTTTGAAAGCTCTTCCTCGCTAGCATCAAGAATATTTGAGAGGCTACTAAATTGTGCTATTAATGCCTTTATTTCTCTTTCAGTAAGATTAATTTTTCCTAATAATCTATATCCTTTTGGACTGATAGAAGTATCTGGCGAGACTTCAAATAAAAGCCTAGAAAAAGATTCCATATCTAAAATTCCCTCAAAATTAATATTATCTAATAATTTTTTGATATTAAGAGGTTTGGTAGAATAGTCCATTAATAACTGAGACTCGATAACATCAATATCTTTGGAAAGTTCTTTTACACGCATTCTTAAAATTACACCCTGATTTCCCAGCTCAGTTAAATATCGCCTCATAGTATCCATCATCTTAAGGATAACTTCAATTCTTTGCAACAAAGAGCAAACGTCTGCAATAGAAACCAGTTTAGTTATCTCTAAGATATTCAGATTTTTTAAAAGCTCATCAAAAATCTCTCTTTGTTTTTCAAGAATATTGAGAGTTTCAGTAGCCCTTCTTAATAAATTTTCAGAGTCCTCAAGAATATACTTTTTATCATCATAAAAAATACTGATTTTATTTCTTCTTTCTGATACCGCTATTACTAAAGTACCTGTTTGCCTTGCTGTTCTCTCGGCAGCCTTATGTCTTGTTCCAGTCTCGTTAGTTGGTATTTTAGAATCAGGAACAAGTAGAACATTAGCCATTAATATTCTCTTTAAATCATCCGAAATAATAATTGCTCCGTCCATTTTAGCCAATTCACAAAGTTTCTGAAGTGTTAAGCCACAATTAATTCTGAAACCCCCATCAATAATATTTCTTACCTTTGAATTATCGACCACAATTAAAGCTCCTGTTTTACCTTCAAGAATATCATCCAAGGCATTTCGCAAGCTTTTACCGGGGGAGAACTTACCCAAAACCTCTAGAAGAGTAAGTTTTTTTTCTTCCTTATTTTCGGGAAGAGGAACAATAATTTCTCCAGAATTATTTATATTAGAATCCTTATTAAAACTAGGAATATTTCCCCCATTTTCAGCAAAGTTGTTCACAATCTCTTTATCCATTCTTTTTATAAACACTTCTTCTATATAAATTTTTATTACAGGTGGGTAAACATAGTTTAAAAATCTGAGCCTAGTCTAAAGAAGCGAAATTCTTTTAAAGCAAACAAACCTCAAGAAAATATGAATAAATGGTTAGAACTCCTTACAGGACTTATTTTAGTGATCCTAGCTATCTTAGGCTGGGCACTTTTACCTGGCGGTTGGGGCCAAGCAGCCCTTACATTCTTAAAGGGAGGAATAGTTTGGCTAGTAATCTTACTTGGCTTGCTATTCCTTATGCTAGGGTTAAGTGATTTGAAAGACAATTAATACCTAAAACAAAAGAGTGCTGTATTACAATTAAGAATAAAAATACTACTTCTAGTTTTAATTAGGAGTTTACTAAAATGAGATGTAAAATTTGCGAAAAAGAAAATTGTAAGAGGCATGGCTTCTTTTTAGGAAAAGCCAAGACAATAAAAGAATTCTCAGGTTCTAGCCCCCCAGAAATATTTGTTGGAAAATGGGACTATCCTAATGTCTATACTGGAATTCTAGCTCCGCAAGAATATGGTGAAACCAGAGTTTTCTCTTCTCCAGAATTATGGCACGAGCAAAAACTAAAGATACCCCAAATACTAGATTTTAGAAAAAAGCTTATTTATGGAAGAGTAAAAAGCAATATAAAAAATGTTTACAACAATTCGGATAATAAATTTAATCAAGTCTTTAAAGAAATAGCAATGACTTCAAGCCCCATAGCAACCGAATTTAAATTAAAAAAACCAATAGAAAGACAAAAAGAGCAAGAGTCCAGTGTACCTTTAATAAAAAATGCTGCAACAATCTCTCAAGTAAGATTAGAAGAAAACCCAAAAATAGCACATAAAGTAGATTATTTAGTAAATGATATAGAAGTTAAATCAGTTCAATCAATAATTGAACTTGACAAATCTAATATAGATACTTCAACAATAATTAAAATTCTTTCGGCAGGATTACTGGGCACAGAAAAAAATCGCAAGCTTGTTCCGACTCGTTGGAGTATTACGGCAGTAGATGATACCCTATCAAAAAATAATTTAAAAGAAATAAGATATTACCCCATAATAAATGAAATTCTAGTTTTTACAGCCGAATATTTAGGAAATCATTACGAATTTCTTTTATTGCCGGAACCCTGGAGTTTTGAAGTCATAGAAATTAGTCTCAAATCCGATGGAATATGGCAGGATTTCGAAACTTTTGCAGGAAGAAAAAATTATGCCTCAAGTGTAACAGGAGCTTATTATTCTAATAGACTTGCTTTAACAGAATATCTTAAACGCATAAAGCGCCAAGCCCAATGTTTAGTTATGCGCCAAATTTCAGATGAATACTATGCTCCTCTTGGAGTCGGGATTTTACGCCAAGTTTCCAGAGAAGCCTTTCAAAAACCTCCTAAAAGGTTTTCAAGTATTTCTGAAGCTCTTGAAGCAATTCAAAAAAGATTAAAAATTCCTATTTCAAGCTACACAAATAAAAGCAATCTTCTAAAAAACTACGGCAAACAAAAAAGACTTGAAAGCTGGTTTTAATATTACTCTTTATCCAAGCAACACAATTAAAAGCCCCTCAATTATAGCTGCAATAAATAGCAAAGGCAGAATAAGTAAAAAGAAAGTTTTAATCGCAAGCTTTAACCTAATTAAAAAAGTTTTATCCGCTTCAGAACTAAACAAAGAACCAGCAAGTTTTAAACCAATTCCAAGACTAATAAAAATAGCAGGTAATTCAAAAATACCATGTGGAAACAATCTCCACAAGCTTAAAACCCCTCCCGTATCAACAACAAGTTTAGCAACATAACCTACAATATATCCGTTAATCAAAGAAAGGATTATAGGAAGGATACCTAATAGAATACCAAAAATTATCCCTATAAAACTTACAGCAAGATTATTCAAAAAAATATATTTAATTAAATCAAAAGCACTAAGCCCAAGCGTGCTTTCCAACATATCTTGAATAACTTTATTTATTATTTCAACCAATTCAGAAGGAACAGGTAAGAAAAAAGAGACAAAGGCAAAAATAAAAAAAATTGCAATTATCCAATAAATTGGCTTTCTTGAATCTTTAATAAAATTAAAAACCTCTGAATAATGCTTTTTACAAGACTTACTTTTTTTTGTTTTTATTACTTTCATTTTATTTTGAAAAGTACCGAGAGATCATCTGGGTCTTTTTTTTATATTTAGTTCTTAAATAAAAACCATATGCAATTCCAACAATAGCCCCGCCAAGATGAGCCATATTTCCGATAGGCAATTCAAAGAACAAACCAATAATCACCAAAGGAACAATAGCAACTATGGGCAAAATCCAAAATGGCATTTCAAGAGGTAAAGCAATTTTTCTCATTAAAGGATTAGGAGAAAGAACACTGAAAATAGAAAAAAAGATGTAAACCATAATAACCAAGTCAATTATAGAGCCCAAGGGATTATTCTCGAGAAAGGATTGCAAAAGGGTTTGCAATATTATAGCCACTATCGGTCCAACAATAAGATAAACTCTGTTCTTTGGAGTTAATACTGCTAAAAGTCCGGCCAAAGCAAAAATTGCCCCAGAAGCCCCCACGGCATAAGTATCAGGGGTAGTAAATATTTTAGCCAAAAAACCAAAGCCGAAGAAAAAAGCCAGAACACAAAAAAATACTCCCGCAATAATTCCTGAAATTAAATAAAAACTAATAAACCTCTTCTTACCTATAATCATTTCAACAAAACTTCCTATAAAATATAGAGAGAACATATTAACAAATAAATGGAAAAAATCCACATGTAAAAACATGCTGGTAAGCAAAGTCCATGCGTAACCTTGCAAAAATAGAGAATTGGCTTGCAACCCCAGATAAGTATAAATTGAAACTCCGTATACCGAATTAACTAGAATATTAATTAAGATAGCTAAAATAAAACAAAGAACATTTATAAAAATAATAACTCCGGTTGTGTTTAGGTTAGAGAACCAATTCCAGAAAAAACTTCTTTTTTTATATGGCTTTAGCGAATAGTATACCATTAACTCTTTTTCTTTTTATTTTTAGATTTTTTGCTAATCTTTTTTTTATTATTTTTTTTACTTTTTTTACTTTTGACTGATTTTTTCATCTTATTTAGAAGTTTCATCTTTAATTCTCTGTTCTTTTTTCTTAATTCCTTTTTCTTCTTCTCTTCCCTTCTCATGTTTCGAGATAATTTTTGGTCCAATTTCTCCCTCTCAAGAGAAATCTCGCTTCTAACGTGTTCCAATTCTTTTTCAACTTTAGCTATATTTTTCATGATATCTTCTATAGCCTGACGATTATCTGCAAGTTCAAAAACTTCTCCGCATTCATGACAAATAAAATTATTAAGTAAAGCCGCCTCTTCGTTAACTTCTCTTCCACAAATTTTACATTTATAAGATCTTTTTTGTTGTCTACTGAAAAGTTCTTGTTTCATAGAATTAATTTCTTGTGTAAGATTTTCTTCTAAAACTTCCAAGGATCTTAAAACATTAAAGGTCCAAAAATAAATGTACCATCCTTTTCTTTTATCTTTTTTTCTTATAGAAGACAATATGCCTAAATGTGAAAGTCGATAAAGTAAATTTCTTGTTTGGTTTATAGTTAAACCTAATTTTTTAGCTATAAGAAATTCATTTATATCTTTCTTATTATAAAGTAAATCAACTATTCGAACCGCACCGACACCTGCTGTTTTCTCGACAATTTTTTTAAGAAGATTTATCTGCATAATTCTTTAAAAGAATAAGCGGTTTAAAAATCCTTCGCATAATATAGAAGAATAGAGGAATCTTAGAATATCGAGGAAAAAGAGCCACAGAATGAAAATATAAAGGCAAGATTTAAAAACACACCAGGCTTATTAATATTAATAAAAAGAGGGAAAATAAATGGGTTTTTTTAAAAAAAGTGAGCCAAAAAGAGTAGAATTGCCAGAAATAAATAATTCATTAGAATTACCAGAACTCCCAAAAGATAACAATTCTATCCCTCCTCTTCCAACCTTTCCAAAAAATCAGGTTGGAAATAATTTAGGTTTACAAGCAATAAAAAGTAGTGTTAGTGATGAAAGTGAAACACCAGGGTATACAATAGAAGAAGACAATGAAAAAAGAACCCTCGAGTTATCAGATTTACCTGAACCTCTTAAACCAGAAATGAAAAGATATTCTATAGACAAAGAACCTATTTTTATCAAGCTAGATAAATTTAAAGATGCTGTTGAAAAATTCCAGCAAGTAAAGGAAAAAGTCATAGAAATAGAAGAGACCTTAAGAAAAATAAAAGACATAAAGGACAAAGAAGATATTGAGCTTAAATCATGGGAAGAAGAGGTGATGGCAATTAAAGAAAAAGTTGAAAATATTGATAGTTCTTTATTTAATAAAATATAATCAACAAAGCCAGCAAAAATAATATGGCAGGAAGCGTACACATAAAAATCGATTACGGAAAAGCAGTATCCCTAAAAAGAGATACATTAATAGTAGAAAAAAGTTTACTAGAAATAATACAACACACTCGAAACTATAACCTTCTAAGAAAAAAAGAATTCTTATTAAAAACCCAATTGAAAAGAGCGATGGCAGAAATAGAATCCTTGATAGTCCATATAGAACCAACCCTACCAACTGAAGAATTAAAACAAGTAAAATTGCTTGAAAAACCCGAGAAAAAAGAAAAAGTTCTTAGAGCAGCAAAATCAGTAAAAGAAAAAGCCGAAATAGTGTCAAGAAGAAACGATATTGAGTCTCAATTAGAAGAAATTCAAGCTAAACTAGCCAGTCTAGGATAATTCTATAGAATAATCAAGCTTATAAATAATCAAAAAATAGGTTTTTATGCTAATTTTACATGAAAATCTACAACTCGAAGCACAGAGAATAAGAGAAAGGTTTCTTGGATTATTTGGATTTGAAAGTGAGTTAATTCAAGCTGATTTAACTCCTGGGTTCAAGCCAATACCTCAATTTAATGGATTCTATATTTCAGAAAGAGAACTAGCTAGGTTAAGTGGGTCTAATAAAGGGCGAGTTATAGTACTTACATCGAAAGATTTATACTTGGATGATAAAAATAAAGAAGAGGATTGGATATTTGGTTATTGCTCTCCAAGAATAATCTTGGTTTCTACGGCTAGAATGAGAAAACCCCAAGAGAGCCAAAGCAAAAAGCACGAAGTAGCAAGGGAAGCATATCTAAAAAGAGTAGAAACAATAGCCGTACATGAAATAGGACACTCTTTAGTCGATCCCAGTCACTTTTTACCAACTCGTTGGGTTAATGCGAGAACAGGATATCAACTCGACCTGGGAGAACACTGCCCAGAAGAGTCATGCGTTATGCATCAAGTAGTGGATGTAACCTCCCCTAAAAAGGGAGAGGGTTATTTATTAGTTGGAGATAAAAAAGCATACAATGCGGGATTAGATGAACTTATTAGAAGGTTAAAAAGAGATCCTTTTTGTAAAAGATGCCGAGATACTCTCAAGGGAGTTGGGGATTACAAATAGATAGCAAATCTTAAAAGCTCAAAATCCATACTCTATCATGGTAAAAAAGGTAATTACAAGACAAGAACTTATAAAAAAATATCTTGAATTTTTTAAAAAGCAAGGCCATAAAGAAATTCCCTCTTCAAGCCTGGTTCCGGCTAATGATCCTACTGTTCTTTTCACAACAGCAGGTATGCATCCTCTTGTGCCCTTTTTACTCGGACAACCCCACCCACTAGGCAAACGTTTAGTTGATATTCAAAAATGTATTCGTACAGGCGATATAGATGAGGTGGGTGATAGTTTTCATCATACTTTTTTTGAAATGATGGGTAATTGGAGTTTAGGAGATTATTTCAAAAAAGAAGCAATAGCCTGGAGCTATGAATTTGCAACAAAAATCCTAGGATTAAAAAAAGAAAAACTTGCAGTAACTATTTTTGCAGGCAATTCTAATTCTCCAAAAGACACTGAATCTGAAAAATTATGGCTCGAACTAGGAATTCCTAAAGAAAAGATTAGCTTCTTAGAATCAAATTGGTGGGAACACCCAAGCAATAATACTCCTTGCGGACCCTGCACTGAAATGTTTTATTGGAAACCAAATAATCTAAAGGTTCCAAAAAAATTTAATCCTGAAGATAACAATTGGGTTGAAATTTGGAATGATGTTTTGATGGGTTTTACAAAAATAGGTAGCAAGTATATTCCAGCAAAACAGAAAAATATTGATAATGGTAGGGGTTTGGAGAGGGTTTTAGCTGTCTTAAACGGATTTGAAGATAACTATCTAACCGATGTCTGGCATCCAATCATTAAAGAAATAGAAAACTTATCTGGAAAGAAATATAATGGGAATGAGAAAACAATGAGAATTATTGCAGACCACATCAAAGCCAGCGTAATGATTATCGCAGATGGAATAACTCCAAGCAATACTGAAAGAGGTTATGTTCTCAGAAGATTAATTAGAAGAGCAATAAGATATGCTAGCCTATTAGGAATAAAGGAAAATTTTACGCATAAGTTAATAGAACCAATAATCGAGATATATTCAGACTACAAAGAGTTAAAGAAAAATAAAAATAACATAATAGCCGAGTTGGATAAAGAAGAAAATAAATTTAGAGCAACCCTCGAACAGGGCTTACGAGAATTTGATAAAATAAAGAAAGATAAAAAAGAATTATCAGGCAAGGAAGCTTTCTTACTCTATCAAAGCTATGGTTTTCCAATTGAAATGACTGAAGAATTAGCAAAGGAAAATAAAATAAAATTAAATCAAAAGGAATTTTATGAAGAAAATAAAAAACACCAAGAGCTCTCAAGAACCTCAAGTTCTGGCCAATTCAAGTCAGGATTAGCAGATAATAGTGAAGCAACAACACGCCTGCATACAGCAGCTCATCTTCTAAATCAAGCCCTAAGAGAAATACTAGAGGATAAAACGATTGCTCAAAAAGGTTCAAATATAAATCCAGAGAGATTAAGATTTGACTTTAATTTCCCAAGAAAATTAACTGAAGAAGAATTAAGAAAAGTAGAAGATTGGATAAATAATAAGATAAAGCAGAAAATTTCAGTCGTAAGAGAAGAAATGCCTTTAAAAAAAGCACTCGAATCCGGAGCTCATGGCGAGTTCGGAGCAAAGTATCCAGAAATAGTTTCGGTTTATTCAATAAGCAATATCTCTAGAGAAATTTGCACAGGCCCACATGTTAAAAACACAAGCGAACTCGGGAAATTTAAAATAACAAAAGAAGAATCTTCTAGTGCAGGAGTAAGACGCATTAAAGCAGTCTTAAATTAATAAAAAAAATAAAAAAAATAAAATTTTTATTTAAAGTATCTTTTTACGGCAGGATTAAATCCTAAATACCATATTAAAAGTGCTGCTATAATCGCTTGGACTATTGCAAAAGGAGGAAGAACTCCGTCAATAACCGATAAAGCTAAGAAGATTAAGACTAAAATTCTAGCCCATTCTTTTCCATTCCACAATCCCTTTCCGATAAAGAAATCAAGTACTCCTAACAGAATAAAGACTATTCCCAGAAATACAAATAGAGCAACCCCGGCTGTTGACCATGAAACATATTCAGGGAAAACCTGTCCGATTATTGTAGAAACAGCAGTAGAACCAATCAACATAGCTAATCCACCGATAAAAGTGAAAACCGCAGCAATATAAGAAAGAACCGCAAGAATAGAAACTCCCAGAGGCCTAGCCCCTGCAGAAACTTTCGATTTGTTTTTTTGTTTTTTAACCATTTTCACCTCCTTTCAAATTATTTTCTATCTAATTTTGCTTCTATCCTCTTAAGTTGTTTTTGCATTTCTTCTACTTCTCTTTCTGCTTTTATATTAACTTTGTAATCATAATCTGCTTTTATCCTATCTTTTTGTTCTTGCCTATTTTGAGACATTAAAATAATAGGCGCTTGAAAAACTGCTAAACAAGCCAAAACAAGATTTAAAAGTATAAATGGATAGGGGTCCCAAGGAGATTCTACAAAAAAGTAAACATTGATAGCCATCCAAATAATTACAAATATAGTAAGCCAAACTAGAAAACCCCAACTGCCTGCAAAAGAAGTAAGCTTGTCTGCAGCTTTCTGGCCTAGCGTCCTACGTTCATGAAATTGATGAAAATCTTTTTGCACCATCTTTTTATATTTGATAGAAGAAAATCTATTATTTAAACTATTCTACGTATACTCCCGGTTTTCCAGGAATAGCTTTTTTAGCTCTTCCTTCAGGATCTTTTTTATTAGGATCATTTACAGCAAAAACTTCTGTTGAATATCCTAGGGCTTTTTCAATTTTTTTCCTATCAATATTTTTTATTTCAAAAGGCATTACATACAAATATATTTTTTTAATTTTTTGCGATTCTGAAATCTTTTGAATAATTGGTAAAGTATTACTTAATATTTTATCATTCAAATCTTCTTTCCCTTGTTTTTGTTTTATTTCTTCATATTTGGGCCATTCAGCTAAAGAAATAAAATTCTTATTATTTTTATTCATTCCAATTTTTTCCCATAATTCTTCAGTTATATGTGGACAAAAAGGCGAAAGTAATTTCAAAGCTTTTCCAAAACTCTCTTTAGATATTTCGGATTGCTTAGAGATTAAGTCAAATAATTCTCGCAATTCAATTGTTGATTTTCTATAATCTAAATTTTCAATTTGTTCAGTGATATTTTTTATTGAGAAATTAAGTTTAACTAAAAGTTCCTGCGAGTCTTTTCCAAATTTCATATTCGAAGCAGTATTCCATATCTTATTTATTATTCTTAAACTACCTTGTATCCCTGTGTCGCTCCAATTAAAGCCCTTATCAGGAGAAGCTTCAGACATTATAAAAAATCTAGTTGTATCTACTCCATATTTTGCCATTGTCTCTAAGGGTTCAATAACATTTCCCTTGGATTTAGACATTTTCTCGCCCTTAGCATCATTAATCATTCCTTGATGAAATAATCTCGGAGCAGGCTCATCAAAATCCACAAGCCCAATATCATGCAAAAACATAGTATAAAATCTACAATAAATTAAATGCATGCAAGCATGCTCTGCCCCGCCAATATACAAATCAACAGGCATCCAATACTTAACTTTGGATTTATCAAAAATTTCCTTATTATTTTTTGCATCGCAATATCTTAAAAAATACCAGGAAGAATTAACAAAAGTATCCATGGTGTTTGCCTCGCGAGTTGCTTTTCCTTTGCATTTAGGACATTTGGTTTCCAACCATTTTTTATTAGTCAAAAGTGGATTTCCTTCTCCAAATTTAACTTCTCTAGGTAATTTAACAGGCAAATCTTTTTCAGGAACAGGAACAACCCCACACTTAGAACAATGTATCAAAGGAATTGGTGTTCCCCAATATCTTTGTCTTGCAACACTCCAATCCCTAAGTTTATAATTAATAGTTTTTCTAGCAAGATTTTTCTTCATTAACCACTCTGTGATTTTTTGTTTAGCTTCTTCGTTATTAATTCCATTAAATTGCTCTGAATTAATTAATAAACCACTATCAGTATAAGCCTCATCTATATCATTAAGTCTTTTCCATAAAATTTTATCACTTTCATCATCATGCAAGAAGGATAGAACCTTATTCTTTTCTACCCAAACCAACTCAGAAAGTTCTTTTTCTTCTTCAGAAATTTCTTTTTGCTTAGAATCTTTAAGTTCAAAATATAATCCTTTTATCACCGCCCAACGATTTTCATTTTTATGTGTAGCAAAAAACTTATTATGGAATTCCCCATCAATCTCCTTAATAAAAACAGGATTTTGGTAGCCGGTTTCTTCTTTTATTTCTCTGATTCCGGCCTTAACAATATCTTCGTTATCTTCAACCCCGCCAACTACAAAAGTTTTCCAACCTTGCTTTTTCCAAGTTAAACAAATATATTTTTCTTCTTTCCAATGTTTTACTATACAAACTACTGTTTTTCTTTTTTTAATAGGTAAATTTTCTCGAATTGCATCAGGGCCTTCTTTAGTCTCGACAACAGGAGCAATAACTTGTTTAATTGGAATTTTATATTTCTTAGCAAACTCAAGATCTCTTTGATCATGGCTAGGAACAGCCATAACCATGCCCGAACCATAATCAGCAACAACAAAATTACCTGCATAAACCGGAACCTTTTCTTGTGTTGCAGGATTAATTGCATAACTTCCTGTAAAAACTCCTTCTTTTTCCATTTCCGCGAGTTCTTTTTCAGAAACCGATTTTAATTTCTTAAGGAATTTTTCAACTTCTGGTTTCTGCTTTTTAGTAACTAAATCCCAAAGTTTTTTGTGTTGGCTTGAAACAACCATAAAAGTAACTCCAAAAATAGTATCTGGCCTTGTAGTAAATATCGGCCACTTTTTTCCATCGATAATAAAATCAATTTCAGTTCCAAAACTCTTTCCAATCCAATTCTTTTGCATAGCAATTGTCTTTTCAGGCCATTTTAATTTTTTATGCCCTTCTAACAATCTATCAGCATAATCTGTAATTTTAATGAACCATTGCTTCATTTGTTTTATTTCTACTTCAGCATCCTTATGTCTCCAGCATCTTCCATTCTCAACTTGTTCATTAGCAAGAATCGTATCACATTTTGGACACCAATTAACAGCAGCCTCTTTTTCATAAACCAAACCTCGTTCAAACATTTTCAAGAAAATCCATTGATCCCATTTATAATATTCAGGATCAGCAGTATTAACTACCCTATCCCAATCATAAGTCAAACCCAACGTTTTTTGCTGTTTAATAAAATTTTTTATCGAATTATCAGTATACTCTTCTGGATGCATTTTTTCTTTTATTGCTGCGTTTTCAGCAGGCAACCCTAAAGAATCAAAACCCATTGGATGCAAAACATTGAACCCCTGCATTAATTTAAATCTTGCAAAAACATCCCCGATAGTATAATTAAAAGAGTGCCCTATATGCAGTCCTGCTGCAGAGGGATAAGGAAACATCTCAAGAACATAAAATTTCTTTTTCTTAGCATCCTCTTTAACTTCAAAAATCTTGTTTTGTTCCCAAGCTTTCTGCCACTTCTTTTCAATACTCTTAAAGTCTATTTTTTCTTCTGCCATTTTCTTTTTATACAATAGTGCTTAGTTTCTGCTATTTTTAAATTTAGTTAAACTTAATTAAACTCGATTTAAACTATATACGCTCGAACCATTGAACCTTGTTGAACAAACCTATAATTAACAGAGTGATTATAGCTTATCCAACCCTCAGGACATTTCCCAGATTCGTCTAAAACCTCAATTCCAGCATCATTGCCTTCTTGCGAAATAATTCTGTGCTTAATTCTAGTAGAAACACAAAAACCCTGGCCAGCGCAAGCTTTTATCAATCTACTACAACCACCAACGCACCTTTGGCCCTTAACCTCAATAAACTCAATAACTTCATCAGCCATGCTAAGAAAACCCCCTTTCAAGAATATGATTATTAAATGTTTGATAAGCCATTTTGCAAGAAAAGTTGTTTAATGGCTCTTTTATAAGAGAGCCAAGACTAGCACTAATACCAGAATAAGTTGTAGCTGTTGTGCTTGTCTATCCATATAAACTCTAAAAAACATAGGTTTATATATTTTTTCAAATCTAGTATTATATGGCTCAAAAGATAGTTATAAACGAATCAAATTCCGAATTTTCTTCAAATACTAATCTAGCAAGAGCGAGCTTAGAAAAAAGCGCCCTAGGAGAACCAAAAGGTTCTGCAGTAATTTACTCAATTTATGAAATGCTTTATTTATTAGAAACAGGAAAAGCTGAATTAATAAGCAAAAATAGAAAAATGGGCTTCGAAGAACTAATAAAAATTCAATCTAGAAAAAATAAAGAATTGAAAACAAAATACTTAGTCTATAAAGACCTAAGGAATAAAGGCCATGTTTTAAAAGCAGGATTAAAATTCGGAGCAGATTTCCGAGTTTATAACAAAGGCGAAAAGCCAAGTAAGAATCATGCCAAATACCTAGTTCATATTGTCGAAGAGAAAAATAAAATGAACTTACAAGAATTTTGTTCTAAAGCCAGAGTTGCTCATTCAACAGGAAAATTACTCTTATTAGCAATAGTAGATTCAGAAAAAGATATCACCTATTTTGAAATTAATTGGAAAAAACCATAAAATGGGAAAAATAGACGCTAAAGTAACGAAAGATATCATTCTAAAATTTTTAGAAGATAAGGGCCCAAGTTTGCCTGTTCAATTAGCTAAAGCAACAGGGCTTAATACTATTTTTACTTCAGCATTCTTATCAGAATTAGCTTCAGAAGGAGCTATAAAAATTAGTAATATGAAAGTCGGAGGATCGCCATTATATTTCTTACCTCAAAAAGCAAATATGCTTGAAAATTTCACAAACTTTCTTGGAGCTAAAGAAAGAGAAGCCCAGCAGTTATTGAAAAAACATAGTTTCTTAGAAGACAGAGAGCAAACCCCTGTAATAAGAGTAGCTTTACGAGGTTTAAAGGATTTTGCAGTACCCTTAAAATACGGAGATAGAATAGTTTGGAGATATTATTTAATAGAAGGGGAACCAACCCTAAAATTAAATAGCAATAAAGAAATAGGTGAAAGAAGAATAACTGAAAAATTAATTGATGATATGGTAGATGAAAAAAGCGAGTTCAGAACACCCGAAGAGAGATTCGAAGAAAAACAAGAAGAGATAAAACAAAAAAGACAAGAATTGGAAGGGGAAAAGAAAAAATTAGAGGAAGAGGAACAGAAAAGAATAGAAGAAGCGAAAGAAGTAGAAAAAATAAGACAAGAATTGGAAGAAAAAAGAAAAGAGCTTGAAAAACTGAAAAACGAATTGCAAAATAAACCAGAAATAAAGAAACAACATAAAAAAATCAATAAAATAAAAAAGGAAGTTGATGAAAGCTTCTTAAATCAAATTAAAGAAATTCTAATAAAAAAAGGCATCGATTTACTAGAAATACTAGAATTCGATAAAAAGCAAACCATATTAAAAGTCAAAAGAGAAAGTAAAGAGTTAATTTTATTTGCATTTGACAAGAAGAAGATTGAAGAGGAAGATTTAATAAAAGCCCATAGAAAAGCCAATAGCTTAGGGTTGTCTTATGAATTATTTTTTAAAGGGGAATTATCTAAAAAAATAAAGGAAACAATTGAAGCTTATAAGAATCTTAATTCTATAGAAAAATTTGAATAGAGAACAAAAGTCCAGCAACAATAAGCTTTAAAAACACCAAAAATTCAAGCATATTATGGGTAGAATAAAAAGTGCGCTGATAAAACGTACAGCAAGAACACTACTAAAAGAAGAAAATAACTTTAGCGAAGATTTTAATAAAAACAAACCTCTTCTAGGAAAAAAAATGCCAAGCAAAAGCCTTAGAAATAAGATTGCAGGCTATATAACTAGAATAAAAAGAAACGAAAAAGCAAAAAGAGAGAAACAACAAGCATCTGCTTAAAAGTAACTTAAAATGACACAAGAAAACGAGAAACAAGAACAAGATAATATTATCTATGTAGGCGAAAAGCCATTTATGAATTATATTACCGGGGTAATGACCCAATTTAAGACTAAAAATCAAACAGAGATAATAATTCGCGCAAGAGGGAAATTTATCTCAAGGGCAGTAGATGTAGCAGAATTTTCAGTCAAAAGATTTCTTAAAGAAGAAAATATAAAAATCCAAAATATAAAAATTGACAGTGAAGAGTTTGAAAATAAGGAAGGCAAGAAAGTTAATGTCTCTACAATTGAAATAGTTCTAAAAAAGTAAAAGGAAAAAGTTTTTAAACAAGAGATACATAATAATTCTAATGGCAAACAATACTAGATGTTGCGTGAATTCACTCAATTTAGCTATTGCTATGCTAATTAAAGGAGTCTTGTATTAAATAATACGGGCTCTGATTTCTTAACAAAATTTTACAAAGGTTTTGAATTCCAAGCCCGTCTAAAAAATATAAGATTCCCCTAAAATAAAACAAACAAAAAATAAAAAACAATTAAATACACAATGGAGGATAAATGGCATCTTTGGATACAAGAATGCAAATTGTAACAGGTATAAGCGATGAAGACTTCTTGAGAGGTCCAGAAACCTACTCAGGTCAATGGTTTGACTGGGATCTTTTGCCCCCACCAACACCACGAGAAGACAATAAACCTACTAATCCCGGATTACATAATGCTTGTTGGGAAACCTACCCTTAATTAAATAGAGAAGAAAGAAAAACTAATCACTTTTTAATCTTAGATTTTTTCCCAATTATAGAATCAAGTTTGGAATTTATTTCTTCGATATTCTTAGCAATAATGCTAAGTTTTCTAGCTGATTTCCAGCCAGCGAAAGCTCTAATAATCATAAAAACTAGGTAAATAATAAATAAAATCCCAACCACCTGAAAAATTTTTACAAGCAAATCAAATCCAGGAACATTAGTTAGAATCCCAAAAACACTTCTTAGAATATCTCCAGTCTGATTTCCCGCGATCGTACTCAAGTTCCCTATAAATTCTTCCCCAGCCATATTCTCTTTTTATAAAATTAAGAGGCAACTAAGGTTTAAAAATCCTCTTTGTTTAGGTTTTTTGAGCATGGCTGCTTAGCTCAGTGGTAGAGCACTGGTCTCATGAGCCGGGGGTCCCAAGTTCAAATCTTGGAGCAGCCATTTAACAATAAATAAAATGAAAACGCAATTAGGAAATTACCCTTTAGCAAAATGGGGTCCCTATTATGAAGAAATCTATTTTCGTGCTTGTCTAAATGATCCCTCAAATACAGGCGAGCATCTACCAATATATCGAAGAATAGATAGGAGAAGTCTGAGAAAGGGAGAAGCAAAAGAGTTATCTGGTAAAACCCAATAATTATTTATCGTCTTTTTTTTCAAACATACGTAAGCCATCTCCCTCTTTTCTTGGAATAACATGAAAATGGACATGCATAACAATCTGCCCGGCTGCAGGAAAAACATTTTGTACCAAATTAAAACCTTCTGCCTTTTGTTCTTTCATTAATCTCAATCCCTGTTTTTTAACTAAATCAATAACTTCTGTTCCAAGTGTAGAAGGCATATCAAGTAGAGTTTCGTAATGTTTTTTTGGAACAACTAAACAATGGCCCTTAGCGATAGGTTTTATATCATTAAACACAATAAAATTATCATCTTCGTAAACCTTGTCGCAGGGAATTTCTCCCAGAGCGATTTTACAAAAAATACAATCTTCTTTTTTATTCATATTTTTAGGAATAATCTTCTTTATTTAAAACTATTCAAGTAATAGTAATAACGCCATAACAGCAACTCCAATTATAAAACTTATGATTTGCATTAATGAGACCCCAATCCTTGTCTCTTTATGTAATTCAGGAATTAAATCACTTCCAGCGATATATAGAAAACCACCAACAGCTAAACATATTAAAGGAATTTCAATATTTTCAACAAAACGATTAAGTAAAAGAGAAACTACTGCCCCAATAACTGCAGCAAGAGCAGTAACAAAGTTTAAGAAAATAGCTTTGCCCTTGCTAAATCCTGCATAAAGCAAAACTCCAAAATCCCCAATCTCTTGAGGTATTTCATGTAAAACAACAGCAATAGTTGTAGCGATTCCAGCAGGAATACTTACAATATAACTTGCAGCAATTATCAAACCATCAATAAAATTATGTAAACTATCTCCAATTAGATTCATATAAGCAAAAGGGTGAACATGATGGCTTGTCGTAGGCATATGACAATGTCTCCAATGAATAAATTTTTCAAGAGAAAAAAATATTAAAATTCCTAAAATAATATAAATGGAGTAACTTAAAGCAAAACCCTCTTCTGCTATTTCTGGAATAAGATGAATAAATGCGTCTCCAAACAAAGCACCAGCAGAAAAACTAATAAGATAAATAAGAAATTTCTTAAGTTTATCAGCTTTAATAGCTAATCCAAATATTCCTATAATAGCGATTAAACTTACAATAAAAACACTCGCAATTGAATATAACCAAACACTCTCCATGAAACAAATAAATCATGGGGGTTTTTAAATTCGATGGACCCATCGAGAATTGAACTCGAGCCTCCTGACTGCCAGCCAAGCATTCTACCACTGAACCATGGGCCCAAAAATCTTATTCCTTAACTCTTGTCTCAACAAGTTTACCAAGCTTAAGCAAATCTTCGCCCTCAATAACTTTTCTCACAACCTCATGCAATTCTGAGATTTTAACTCTAATTTGTTTTTCACTATCCCTTTCTCTTATAGTAACTGAATCGTCTTTTTCAATAGTATCATAATCAACGGTAATACATATAGGGGTTCCAAGTGCATCTTGTCTTAAATATCTTTTACCAATACTACCTGTCTCATCACTTACAACTAAAAATTCATTCGATAAATCTTCAAAAACTTTTCTTGAAACACCTAATAAAGGTTCCTTTTTCATTAAAGGAAGGATAGCTGCTTTAATTGGTGAAAGTTTAACAGGAATTCTTAATTTAGTTTTACCTTCTTCTTCAGATCTTTTATCATAAAAATTATCCAATACACCCAATAAAACTCTATTAGGGCCAATTGCAATTTCAAGAACATTAGGAATTTCTTTTTTATTAGTTAGAGGATTTATCGCCATTAATTCTTTCCCACTAAACTTGCCATGGGTAGTCAAATCATAATCGGTTCTGTCATGAACACCACAAGCTTCAACCCAGCCGAAACTATTAAACTTAATTTCTAAATCCCAAGCATCATCTGCATAAAAAGCTAATTTTTCGGGCATATGTTGTTTATATCTTAAATTTTCATCCGAAAAACCAAGACTTTTAAATAATTGATAAGTTATTGCAATAGTCCAGGCGTAAGCTTTATTTTTTAGTACTTTATTTTCCATTGCTTTTTTAAGAGTCAGGGAAGTTATTCCTTTGTTTTCTTTCTGATTTTTTGCAGTAAAGAAAGGTATTACAACATCTTCAACTTCAGAGAATTTTTCAAAATTTTCCTTTTGGTCTTTGAATAAAAATACCTGCGCTTCTGCTTGAGTAAATTCCCTTCCACGAATTATATGTTGTCTTGGTGAAATTTCATTACGGTAAGCATTCCCAATTTGAAAAACTCCAAAAGGTAATCGTTCCCTATAAAATCTAAGATAATTCAAAAAAGGAAGATAAGTGGTCGTAGCAGTTTCAGGACGATTATACATTTCAGTATCCAAGCCTACTTGCGTTTTTAACATAAGGCTATGTTTTTTTACATCATCACTTAATCGATTTTTACAACTAGGACAAATAACTTGATTAGTTTTAAGAAATTCCTTCAATTGCTCAAGGGTCATAGCGTCAGCATCAACTTTAAATTCTTCCCCTATTAGATTATCAACTCTCCATATAGAAGTACATTTTGTACATTTAACAAGTGGATCTGAAAACCCCCCAAGATGACCTGAAGCTTCCCAAACAATTTTGGGAGTTACAATAGGACATTCAACTTCAAAGAATTGAAATTTATTAAATAACCTTCTTATAGCATTTTCTATATTATTTTTAAGAGTTTTTCCAGCAGGACCAAAGTCATAAAATCCCGCCATCCCCCCATAAATTTCAGGACTAGGGCCATATACAAAACCCTTATCAACAACAAAACTCATCAATGCTTTACGAAATTCTGCTTCAATCTTATTTTCTTCAAACTTCTTCTCATTTTTCTCAGCCATAATTTGTTTTGTAAACCCGAGTTTATTAAGTTTATTATCCCCCACCCAATTCATCTCAAACAATTTTTGCTCTGCTTTTTTCCTATCTTTTCCAAAATATCCTAAATTTACTGCTTTCACTTTGGTTTTACCATTAACAATAACCCGAGTACTAGCTCTAAGATAATAATATTCCTGCCCATTTATCTTTTTTTTAACAATAAACACCATTTTTCATCATTTTTCATCATTTTATGCTATTTCCTTTCTTTTGAAAGAGTCCCTATTATAGGTACTACAACCTTCTATTTAAACCTTTTTATGTAGTGCCTAATTATCCAATATACCCTATTTTAGGCACTACTAAGCAAATAAGGAATATATAAAGAAAAACTTAAATAATCTCAAAACCTAATTTATAGATGGACTTCTTAGGTCTAGCAAAAAGGGGAATACTCGCTTTTCTTTTAACCTGCCCGTTTTATGAAACTCTAGCCCAAACTCTCCCTCAAGAACCAAGACTTGTCATATATACTCCTGGAATGAATTTTCAACAACTTCAAGCAAGATATAAACGAGCGCTTGAAGAAGCATTAATTAAAGCAGAAGCACAAAAAAACGCAGGAGAGATACAAGCCATAAAGCTAGAATTAAAAAGATTACCCTCCTGTCAAGAAAAGAAATTAATAATAAATCCAGAAAGAGAAATAGGCTATACAGGAGAACAGCCCTCGGCAAAACCTCCTTTTTTTATAGAAACTGATAAAATAAAAAGAGATTTAAAGATTATTTTTAAAAATACTAGAATCCCCCTTCGAACAAACCAAGAAGTTTATTTAAATCTCCTAATTTCAAATTATAAATATGCCGGAACCCGAGATTATATCGAAGTTTATCACAATGGAAAAAAAGTCGGCGAACAAGAAGGAGTAAGAGAAGATTGTTTAATGAGTATTGCTTTAGATATGAGAAAACTACCAGCAATACTCGACCTCGAATTAACGGTTCAACTCGCTGGAAGAGATTTATTAATTCTCGGCGCACCAAACTCAGGTCATGTTTCTCATTTAGAAATTAGAGAATAAGCACCGGGGGAGAATCGAACTCCCGAAAATCCGCTCTGCAGGCGGACGCAGTACCATTGTGCCACCGGTGCGATATATTTGGAAACACTTTAAGGTATTTCCTTTGTCCTAAGTAAATAAGACAGAATTATAGGCTTTAAGATGTTTTTAAGTTTATTGCTATTGGAATTTAAGACTAAAAATTCTTACTATCCCTGCACGAGTTGAGAGGGATTTAAAGAAGCATATCTTCTCCATTCCAAGCCAGCATATCTTTGACTATCTCTTAAATCCAAAAATACTCTTTGAGTACTTCTCCCCCTGCCTTCGTATATTCTTCTAACATCGGCTAATCTTCTTTCTATATCTCTATCTAATTGCAATTCTCCAACAAAGGCATAACCTTGAGTATCTTCCGCATTTATCGCTTCAATTACTCCTAAATTATTTCTAGCGCGATAGCCAACAAATTCTTTTAAATTGCCATCTGAAAAATGTTTAGATATCCATTCTTTAGCAGTAATGACTGCAAAATCTTTTGGATTATCTTGCATAGATACCCACGGAATTTCGTCTCGTGCTAATGTTACTTGCCAATTATTATTCGTTGTCATTTTTATCTTGCTCCCCTCATTGCTTTTAGCCCTTCTATTTCTCTATAAAGTCGAGAGGTTTCTCGAGGGTCTATTCCAGATTTTTTTGCATCGGCCAAATTATTTTCTGCGGCTTGTAAAAATAAGGGGTCTTTTGTATCTCTATAAGTTTCTATTTGTGCTCTCGCAGCACTCAAAGGAGTTGTTAAAGCAATAGTTTCTACTACTCCGAGCATCCTCCCCAATACTTGTATTGTTGAATATTTTTGTATCATTTTATCTCCTAATCATCACAGAACTCTTCTTCCCAAATAGGCTAATTTATCTTAATCTTAAGTATTTATAAATTTAACGCGGTGCCACCGGTGCAAACGCACCTGCAAGGATTTGAACCTTGGACCTCGTACTTAGAAGGCACGCGCTCTATCCAGGCTGAGCTACAGGTGCATCTAGAAAATAGAGAAAAGAGCGTATTTAAAATTATGCTTATGGGAGTTTTTATAAACTCAAATTCATATTACTAATCATGGTAAAAATTCCAATAACTTTCCTAGGCACAAGTCAAGCAATTCCTACATCTAGAAGGAATCATACTTCCATACTCCTGCAATATAATGGCGAAAACATACTGGTTGATTGCGGAGAAGGAACTCAAAGACAATTCCGCAAAGCACATTTAAATCCTTGCAAGCTTACAAGATTATTAATTACTCACTGGCACGGTGACCATATTTTAGGCATAGCAGGATTATTGCAAACTCTTTTGCTAAATGGATATAATAAAACCCTCTATATTTATGGTCCAAAAGGAACCAAAAATGATTTAGGAGAATTGATTAATCTTCTAGTTCCTTATAATAAAATTCCTTTAAAAGTTCAAGAAATAGAAGAAGGAAAGTTCTTAGAAACTAAAGATTTTTATCTCGAAGCAATGCCTATGCAACATTCTATTCCCTGCAACGCTTATGCTTTTGTTGAAAAAGAAAAAATAAGATTAGATAAAAAGAAAATTAAACAATTCAAGTTACCAAACTCACCAATACTAGGACAATTACAAGCAGGTAAGGATATAGAGTTTAACGGAAAAAAAATAAAGTCAAGTCAGGTAACTTATAAAACCGAGCAAAACAAAATAGTTTTCATTTTAGATACAGCTCTAAATGATAATTGTCATAAAATAGCAAAGAATGCAAACACAATTATTACTGAAGCAGTTTACTTAAACGACGAGTTAGAATTAGCAACCCTACATGAACATTTAACAGCAGAGCAAGCTGCAAGTATAGCAAAAAAAGCCAATGCAAAAGCATTATATTTAGCCCACCTCAGCCAAAGATATGATAATAATGAAAAATTAATTCTTAAAGAAGCCAAAACCCGGTTCAAAAACACAATTATTGCCGAAGATTTAATGAAAATTCAGGTTTAAGCAGTACAAACATCAAATCTTAAGGTAGATTTTCTTGAAGCTTGCTTTGCTCTGGCAAGTCTTCTTAAATAAGCGTTAACCTCTCTGTGGGTAACGGAATTAAACCTAAATCTAAAACAATGACGAACACAAACCCCGTTTGTCTCTAATTCTTCTCTTGCAAAAGCCGCGGCAAGTCTAGTAGAAGGATACTTGTCCCAATCAGGATGTTTTTGAACATACTCTCCCCAAGAATGATAAGTTTCTGTCCACCCCCCACCTCGATTGGTTCCTCTTTCTGACATAATTAAAACACCTAATAGAAGTTAATAAAGCTTTTGAAGAACTACTTTTTCTTCATGGCTAAATAAAAATTCTTCATAAAAAGAATTCCTAAAGGAGCAGAGATAACTTGGAATAAAAACGAAGTTAAATATTGCACAATCAAATTAATCTTAAAAATAAAGGTGGTTGCCGTAACACCCTCAACATAAAGCGTAGGATTTTTCAAAACATCCAAAAAGAGAAGAATCGAAGTTGGTAGACTCAGAATAGAGATTACCAAATTTATTAAAAGCATAATCGCAGAAAAAATAATAAAAAATCCAAAAACTTTCCACCACTTTCCTTTTACAAGAGCCTTACTCGCCCTAAGAGATTCTCTTATGCCCTTATTTTCAGCAAGAAGAATAACTCCTGCAAAAATCCAGTAAACTGCAAAAATTATGGCAGGAATAATTAATAATAAGGCCCATAAAAATAAAAAGATAGTTAAAACTATAATAAAACCAAAATACTTCCAGTAATACTTTCTTGCAAATAGCTTTACAGATTTAGCATCGTACTTCTTATTTAAAGAAGAACCAAGAATACCAACTTGAACGAAAAGCGTAATAAAAAACAAAAGTAGGGTTGTAATTAGAGCGATAGAATTATAAATAATATTCCCAGATGGATTATAAAAATTAAAAAAGCTATAATAATCTATCGCATAAAATATCAAAGCCGGAATACCAAAAAACAAAAGCATCAATCCAGTATATAATTTAAAATGGGATTTATACTCCTTCCAAGATAAAGAAAAGATTTCACCAAATTTCATACCTGAGAAAGGAAAAATTGATTTATAAATGTTATGAAGTTTAAAATATTTAAACTAAAGAGTTATTAAAATATGATGGGAAAATATGCTCAAATAAGAGATTTAAAAGATGGGAAAGAAAGAGTTACAGAAACCTACGCTTCTGCAATAAAATATTTTTCAGAAGAATTTGGAATACCTGAAAATCAATTTCCAAAATTGAGATTCGTAAAGGGGGAAAAAATGTCATACAACCCGGTAACTAATGAAGTAAAAATAGGAAGAGAAGAATTTATTTATAATATTGGCGAAGGCATAGGTGAAGAGCTGGGCCATTATATTAGAACCAAAGTAAAGGGAAGAGTAGGCAAGCAAGTAACTGAAAGTGA
The DNA here is from genome assembly GCA_016867035.1 of Candidatus Pacearchaeota archaeon. Lineage (GTDB taxonomy): Archaea > Nanobdellota > Nanobdellia > Pacearchaeales > GW2011-AR1 > CAIPOI01. Next base: position 908 of record VGKO01000008.1, on the reverse strand, counting down.
AGCCCACACTGATGAATTTTTTGGATTCCTGGGTAGCAGATTATTATATACTAAAATGAACCCCCAAGAAAAAGCTAATTCTTTTGGAGAAGGTGAACCAAATTTTAAATCAACTTACGAAGGTAAATCTTATGAAGAAATGAGAAGAGAAATAGTAAACCGATCAAAACAAAAAGGTTATGGGCGGTTAAAAAGATTATACTATGAAGCAAAAAAACGAAAGGACAAAGTTAAAAGTCAAGAGTATTATACTCAACTAGAAGAAGCCGGATATGGAAGGCATGTTTCAAATCTATTACATGTAAGGCCCTATCATTTTGCATCAGATATAGACTTAAGCAGTATTGCAGACATTAAAAGAGTTTATTCTCTATCCGATAGAAGCGTTAGAAGGAGATTCTTCAGGGAAAACAAACTTTATGATATTGATAAGGGAATAAAAAGAGCTAAAAAAGATAGGGGTTTAGAAGGAAAATTAGGCGCAGGATTTTTAGTTATTGTCTTTAGTCTAATACTAATCTCGCGAGAAGCAATTACTGGAAATGCCATTTTAGAAAATGTAAATTTAAAGAATTCTTTTTTTGGAATCTATGGTCTAATAATTATCGTATGTTTAATAATATTTTACAGATTTGCTTTAAAAAAATATAAGAGATAAAGCCCCAGCTAGAATATTACTATCTAAGAATTCTGCTCAGCGAAATAAACGAGCAAAACGCTTAATTTCTCTTTTATTAATTTGTAGCAGGAGAGATGAAGATAATTGTATCGCCTCTAACAAAGGCAAGTCCAAGTTTTCTCTTCATTTCATTGTTCTCAAGTTCTCTAGCATTTTCTAACACAAGGTTGATGTGTATATCAAATGCCACAAGAGTTCCGACAATTTGCTTGTCGTTCTTGAGCTGGGG
>VGKO01000007.1 GCA_016867035.1 Candidatus Pacearchaeota archaeon | reverse complement strand
GGGGAAGAGGCAAAAGAAAAAAACAAAGAAAGACAAGTAAAGGAAAAAAAGAAAGGTTTTTTCTCAAGACTAGCTAAAAGTCTAGGACTTTAACCCCGTCTAGCTGAACTTGGTATAAATCTATCTCTTATTTGAGCATCAAAAACTTTATCTGAATCTTTAGGGAGATTCGCTTGAGGACCATAAGTAATGTAAACATGAATATATCTCAAAGGAGACAATTCGCGAGTTGTAATAATAAGTTTACCAAAATCAGCACCATCTGTTCTAATCTCTAAATCTCCAGCAGCAACAATACTCCTCTTAATATCATCAATAGACATCTCCTCTAGGGAAAAAGATAAACCCAAAGAACCAGCTATTCTAAAAAACGTATACAAATCACTTTCTTTAAGTTTATTTAAGGAAATACGCGTGTTGGGTGTAGAATCATATCTCTTAGGCATGTTAATTATTGAACTTTCCAACCATTTGAAGCTTTCTTTTCAGGACTAAGTAAAACAACACTAGATTCATCCTCGCTAACAGCAGCAAGCAACATTCCTTCACTTACAAAGCCACGCATCTTTCTTGGCTCAAGATTGCATATAACAATTATCTGTTTGCCTTTAAGTTCTTCTTTTGTATAAAACTTTTTTATACCGGCAAGAATAGTCCTCTTATCCTTGCCTGTATCTACCTCTAGTTTAAGTAATTTATCTGCTCCTTCCACATCCTCGATTTTCTTAATAGTTCCAACTCTTAAATCCAATTTTGCAAAATCATCATATTTTATTAAATCTGTCATTGTAGCTATACCTTCAATATTCTTATTCTCTTTAGGTTTATTAAGTTTTTCTTTAACTTCTTTTTTAGAAGATTGCTGAGTTTCACTTGTTTCAATTTTTTTAAATAATATTTCACTCTTTTTCAAATTTTTATAAACCAAATTTTTGTCTAAATTAGAATATTTTATTTCAAATCCTAATGTTTGAGCTATTTTTTCGCAAGTTCCAGGAATAAAAGCAGAAAGTAAAACAGCAATTGCCTTTATACTATCAACTGCCTGATATAATACTTTCTTATCGTGAGTTTCCCAGGGCTTTTTTTCTTGAACAAATTCATTAACCCTATCTACAAAATTAAAAATTAACCCTAAAGCTTTTTCAACTTCAAAATTATTCATTGCTTCTTCAATTTCTTTAATTTTTAACTTTGAAAGCAATTTATTATCGCATTTCTCAACACCATATTTTTCAGCAAGCGTACTTGTTCTAGAAACGAGATTACCTAGTTTATCCGCAAGTTCGTTATTATTTCTATTTACAAGTATTTCTTCAGAATAATCTGAATCTTCAAATACCGAGCATTTTAAAAGAGAGTATCTTACACTATCCACCTCGTATTTTTTTAATAATTCCAAAGGATCAATTACATTTCCAAGTGACTTAGACATTTTTTGTCCACCCAAATTCAAATAACCGTGCACAAGTACATTTTTTGGAATTTTATATCCTGCAGAAAGTAAAATTGCAGGCCAAATAACAGTATGAAACCAATTTATTCCCTTACCAATTACATGAACATCTGCTGGCCAAAAGTCATCTTCCTTATTTCCAAGTGCCGTTACATAATTACTTAAAGCATCAATCCAAACATAAATCTTAAACTTCTTATCAATGGGTGAATCAATCCCCCAATCCAAATTAGTTCTTGAAACACATAAATCCCGCAAGTCTTCTGCTTCAAGTCTTGAAAGTATTTCGTTTCCTTTTTCCCGAGGAATGATTAAACCATCTCTAATTAGCTTTTGTATTTGAACTTGGTATTTAGATAATTTAAAAAAATAAGCATCTTCAGACATTTTTAATGGTTCGCGATTATGTTCCGGACATTTTCCATCAACTAAATCTTTTTCTGTTACAAATGCTTCGCATCCAGTGCAATAAAGCCCCTCATACTTTCCTTTGTAAATATCGCCCTTATCATAAATCTCCTTAAAAATCTCTTTAACTTTTTTTACATGTCTAGTTTCAGTAGTTCTAATAAAATCATCATTACTTAATCCAAGTTTCTTACATAACTCTTCAAAAACATCCGAGTTATCCTTAACAAATTTAGCCACTTCAATTCCTTTTTCTCGAGCAACTAAAGCATTTTTCTGGGCATTCTCATCTGTTCCTGTTAAAAACCAAACCTTCTCTCCAATTAGCCTATGCCATCTTGCTAGAGCATCAGCTAAAACTTTCTCATAAGCATGTCCAATATGAGGTTTAGCATTAACATAATCTATTGCAGTAGTTATGTAAAACTTCTTGCCTTTCTTACTAGTTGTTTTAGTTTTAGTTACCATACCAATTCCAAGAAAATAACATATAAAAACCTAACTAAACCGGTTAATTAAATCGCAGCTATCTCTCTTCGAGCATATGCCTCAAGTCCATCCATGCCTGTTCTTTCTCTTAGATAAAGGCGCTCATCTCTTCTAACTTTTCCTCTAAAAATGCCTGAAAGTACAGCAGGTTCAGGTGGAGCAATATTTCCAGCATCAAAACATAATACCCTATATTTGGTATTACCTGCAGTACCATCCCTTTGTTGATGATTATCAGTTGGAGCAAAATAATTTAAAATCCTGGAAGTAATTGTTGCAATGTCCCTCGAGTCTGGAAATCCTAATACAAAAAAATAAGAAACTTGTCGTTCTTGGGGATTTGCTCTAAAATTCCATAGTAACTTGCCTGCCATAAAAATTATAAGCGCTCATAGTTTATAATTTTAACTAAGCGCTGCTAGTTTATCGGTAGAATGGAGCCTTCCCAAGGCTCAGAGCGGAGTTCAATTCTCCGGCGGCGCATCATAATTAAGCTTAAATTTGTTTAATTAAATTTTTTTAAACCAAGAATTCTCTTCTGCTCTTTTTTCTCTCTAAAACTATAAGGAACATAAATTTTCTTTTTAGTTTTTGGATTTAAGCTAGTATAGTACATACAAGTCGAAACAGTCATTGGTGTTGGAGTAAATAATTGAACCGATTCTGCATTTTTTAATTTTTTAATAGCTTGAGCAAGTTCTTCTGCTTCTTTCATTGCTGTTCCAGGATGTCCAATCATAAAATAGAAAGCTAATTCGCCACAACCAAGCTTATTAAAATCCGAGATAAACTTGCTAAGATCTCCCTTATGTTTATTCATTAATTCTAACACCTCGGTATTAACATGTTCAGGGGCAATCTTTAGCTTTCCAGAAACATGATGTTTTACTAATTGTGAAAGATACTCTTCATTAACTAAATCATATCTTATGCCACTTCTAACAAAAACTTTCTTTACTCCCTTAATACTTCTAATTTTTTTCATTAATTTAATCAGTCTTGAATGACTTTTGTTCAGTTTAACACAATTAATACACTCGCCTTCACAAGCATGACAATCCATTCCATACATATTAGCACTAGGTCCCCCTAAATCATCAATATTTCCTTTAAAATGCGGCATTTTAACCATTTTTTCTACTTCTCGAATAATTGATTCTTCTGTTCTAGAAACAATTTTATCTCCACTCAACAATCTTAAAGAACAAAAATTACAATTCCCAATACAACCTCTATGGGTTACAATGCTAAACTCAAAACCCATAATTTCTTTAGATTTTATTTCTCTAGTAAAAGGCAATTCATAATATTCATCCAAGTCTCTTGGCAAATAATTAGGAGATTTAAATTGTAAAATATAACCCCTATCTAATTCAAATTGCTCAGCCAAATTATGGCCATTAGAAAAAAGATTTTGCATATCGCAAAATTTTTCTTTAGAGTCCAAAACTTGTTTATGACTAGGGAGTTCAATAAATCTAGGCGGGACATTATTAGACTTTACACAAGTTCCATTAATTCCAAATAAATCTCTATTATTTTTTAAACGAGAGGCTATTTCAAGTATTTGCTTTTCGCCATTACCATAAACCAAAATATCCGCCAAAGAGTCTAGCAAAATAGATTTTTTTAATTTATTATCCCAATAGTCATAATGAGTAAATCTCCTTAGAGAAGCTTCTATCCCCCCCAATAACCAAAGGCGAATCTGGAAATTGTCTTTTAATCCATTTAGAATAAACAATCAAAGCCCTATCTGGAATCTCTTGAGTATAATCTAAATTCTTATCTTTCTCTCTTTTACGATTTAAAGGAGTATAATTTCTTATCATAGAGTCCATTGCTCCTGAACTAACTCCAAAAAATAATTTCGGCCTGCCTAACTTTGTAATATCCTTTTCAGATTTAGGTAATTCAATAATACCAACACTATAACCATATTTTTCTAGCAATCTTTTTAGTATTGCCATACCACAAAGAGGATGGTCAAAATACTTTTCCCCAATAACTAAAATCACATCATATTCCATACCAAGTTCAATAGAACTGGGTTTTAAATCTTAACTAAAACCAAAAAAATAAAAAACAAATAATAAAAATTTAATCTTTTTTTGGTGCTTCTGGGGTGATTAAGGTGCTTGCAAGCATTACGCTTCGAACTTCATCACGCTTTCTTGCAATTGCTCTGCTAGTCTCTAACAAAGGACCATAAAGAGTTCTTGCTTGAGCTTCTGTAAAACCCAAGTCAGCCATAACGCCAAGATAGTCATCAGCAGTAAGTCTGCATCCAGGATTAACCCCAAAGTAAAGATGGAGTTCTCTTTCTGCTCTTTTCTCTTCTATCAAGCTTCTAAGCTCAGATCCGTATTGAGGGTGCCTTCTCTCGAACTCTTCTATACCTTCTTTCATGCCTCTAGCTTTCATGCGATCTTCGTCATCAACTTTTGCAAAAACTCTTTCACCGACATAATTCCCATTAGGAACAACCATGTCTTGGGCAAGTTTGACTCTCATTCTCTTAAGCTTTCCGTCCAGGCTTGAAACAGGAACATAGGCCCTATCAGCAGCCACAAGTTGTATTACTTGTCTTTCAAATGTTTCGTTTGTTTGTGTCATTTTATCCTCCTATTATTTTCATTTAGTTAATATCATACCTCAAAATAAACACTTGAATATATGGGGTGATAATCCTCACCACAATCTTTATATATAAAAAACCCTAGTAATAATCATGAAATTCAAAGAACAGCTAAAGCAAGCAGGCCTCACAGAAAATGAAGCCCTAGTTTACCAAGCCCTGCTTGAAATGGGCCCTAAAAACGCAGGAATCATCTCAAGACGCACAGGATTACATAGGCGAGTTATTTATGATGTTACAGACAGACTAATTAAAAAAGGTTTAATTGGATATATTATTGAAAACAACAAAAGGTTATTTCAAGCCTCCAACCCCAAACGTTTTCTTGAAATAATTGAGGAAGAAAAAGCAAGCATAAGCAACATTATGCCCAATATGCTCGAGTTATTTAACCAGGAGAAAAAAGAGCGTGACGATACTTTGTTTTTCAAGGGAAAAGCAGGACTAAAAAGTGTTTTTGAAGATCAGTTAAATGAAAAAAAAGAAATTCTTATTCTTGGAGCAAATAATCTTGCTTATGAAATCTTAGAGGTTTATTTTCACTGGTTTGATAAGAAAAGGCAGGAAAACAAGATAAAAACAAGGATAATTTTTAATGAAAAACCTAAAAAGAAAATTAATTTAACAGAGGTAAAATATTTACCTGAAAAATATTCCTCGCCACTTGCAATAAACATTTATGGCGATAAAGTTGCGATAATACACTGGAATAAAGAACGTCCTTTCGCAATTTTAATAAAACAAAAGGAAATAGCACAGGGTTATAAAAATTATTTTGAAATGCTCTGGAAGATAGCTAAAAAGTAAATTATTCTCTCAAGGACTCTTCAATCTCATCAATTTCCTCTTCCTCTTCAACTTGTTCAAGTTTCTTTGAACTTGAAATAAATTCTTGAATTACTTGTTTATCGCTTCTATCTGGATTTTGTCTTTTTAATTTAACAATAGCATTAACTCCAGCAATAGCTGCTATTTTAACATCAGTTTGCGCAAAAAGGCTAGACATAACCTTCTGGATTACTTCTTCGACAGGCATTGTCGGTTCTCTTTTTAGAATTTCTAAGGCTCTATGCCCTGCCGAAACTATTGCTACCTCTTTATCTTTTATCATCTTCTTATAAAAATTAAAAATAAATGCTCTTTTTAAAGATTCTTGCAAAAAAACATACACTTCAAAAAGAATTACTTCTTATTCACTTGTAATTCATCTCTAACAGTTTTAACGTACTTGTGCGCAAGATAAAGTGGTTCTGGCATTTTATGCGGGGCAGATATAAATTTTTTAGAAATTTCAAAAGCAGTCTTTATGGAGATTTTATCTCCCGGACTAATATAAAGAGGGTTGCTCTTTTCCTTGCTTTGTAAAATTAAACCAACTTTCTTTTTATCTTTAAGGATATTCTCTTTATCTAAAGTATCGCAATCAAAAAGACTTTCAGCTACACCAATTGAAGAAACTCCGGCAACCAAAGAAAAATGACTTGCAATTCCAAGTCTTGGGTGGGTTATTCCGTGCCCCCTAATAAAAACAACTTCGGGCTTATTCTGCAATTTATCAAAAGCGCCAAGAATTGCAGGAAGTTCACGATAAGAACGAAACTCTGATAAATAAGGGAAATCCAACTTATTAACAAAAAATTGCTCTTCTATAATTTCGAAATTAGAATCACAAACAACTATGCCTGCAATAATTTTATTATTGGTAAAAATAGTTTCAATTCCTGCGAACAAAGTAGCTAAATTAAAATCCATAGAGTCTTCGATCTTTAAAGAACGACCCAACTTTATTTGTTCTTGACTGATTTTTTTTATATCGACTCCGAACTTCTTAATTACCTCTTCTTCGCTCATGGACTAATAATAAAAAACAAGGTTATAAATTTTACCCCTGCAGTAATCAATTAAATTTTTAAACTATTCAAGTTTAGAGATATTATGTTCAAAAAAAAGTGTTCTCAATGTAATAAGAAAATTGAAAGAGATTTTGATTTTTGCCCCTATTGCGCAACACCTACAAAAGACCATAAGAAAGATTATGGTTTGCTAGGAAAAGATGATAATTTAAGTAGCATGGGCATTGCACCCAGTCCTACTTCTAGTTCTTTAATGGACAAACTAATAGGAAGCGCTTTTAACACTGCGATTAAAATGGTGGAAAAAGAGATTGCTAGAGAAAATAAAACCATGCCTGAAAATTTGCAACTTTATATAAATGGGAAAAAAATTAATTTAAACAACCCCCAAAATGTGGCAAAATCACCCCAAATATCCAAAGAGGCGGAAGAAGAACAAGAATTTGACGAAGAAGGAAATCCAATTAAAATCATAAGAAAAGTTCCAAAAATTTCAGAAGAAACCCTAAGAAAATCAGCCAAGCTACCAAGAAAAGAAGCTAAAACCAAACTTACAAGGCTAAAAGATAAAGTTATTTACGAACTAGATGTCCCGGGAATAGAATCTTTGAATAATATAGTTATAAACAAATTAGAGCAATCTTTAGAGATAAAAGCCTACACTGAAAGAGTAGTTTTTACAAAAAACATCCAAATCAAACTTCCGTTAGCAAGCTCTACTCTGTTCGTAGCGACAAGTTATTTCTAGAATTTAAAACCCAGTAGGTAAGGAACAATAGAGCCCCAAACCCATAGAAAGAGTTTTAAATGAATAAAATTAAGTTTATTCATAGTATGAGCCCGTAGCTCAGCCCGGTAGAGCACTGCTCTGATACGGCAGGGGTCCCAGGTTCAAATCCTGGCGGGCTCATATTAAATTAAAAAGCTTTAAAAACCACTCTTATTTGAACTAAACATGGCAGAAAAACAAAACCCAAGAAAAGAAATCAAGGAAGCTAAACCTTCTGTTAAAGGCTTTTATAGTTTTATAAAAGAAGCTTGGAAAAATCAAAGTGAAGAAAAAAAAGTTGAAATTAGAAATAAAATGATAGAGTGGCGTGCTCAACCTCGAGTAAATAAAATAGAAAAACCTTCTAGACTTGATAGAGCAAGAAACCTAGGTTATAAAGCAAAAAAAGGATTTGTAGTCTTCAGAGTAACTCTTGAAAGAGGCGGAAGAGCAAGAGCTCGCCCAGTAAGCCATAGAAGAACAAAGAGAATGGGTGTAAAGAAAATCTTAAAAATGAATTACCAATGGGTTGCTGAACAAAGAGTTCAAAACAAATACCCTAATTTAGAAATTCTTAATAGTTACAAACTAGCAAAAGACGGAAGATTTTATTTCTTTGAAGTTATTGCAGTAGATCCTAATATGCCTGAAATAAAAAATGATCCTACAATAGCCTGGATAACAAGTCCAAAAAATAGAAATCGAGCCATAAGAGGATTAACAAGTGCAGCAAAAAAAGCTCGTGGCTTAAGAAATAGAAACAATCACAAGGCTCGCCCAAGTTCTAGAGCAAACGATAGAAGAGGAAGATAATTCTTAATTCTTAAAAATTTATTGAAACAAAATAAAAAGTACTAGATATACATATGTTCAAATCTGCCCCTTCTTTTTATCTTAATCTCGGGACAATAATTGGCTAGTTTCCATTTACCCTTCTTCTTTTTAAAGATAAATTCTTGGACACGCATGTTATCAAATAAATAATACTTATAATGATTATCAAATAAATCCTCAACAAAATAAACTCCAGGTTTAAGATTGTCAAAAATTAAAGTAAATAAAGAAGAAAAAATACCGGTTATAACTTGAGTAAAGGTAGCATTGGTTCCTAGAACTGCTGCATTAGGAAGGGAATTAAAATAATATACTTTTTTATCCTTATATTCTAAAATAACCCCAATATTATCCGAACCGTTTAAAATATGATGGGTATTATCTCCAAGGATAAGTTCTTCTCTTTTCAATTTCTTATCTTTTTCATAATAGTCAATCACTGCTTGAGCTGTTTTCATATTAATGGCATAATAATATCGAGTTGGGATATCATATTTTTCAGCTAAAGAAATACATTCTTCATGGGGTGTTAAAAATCCGAAAGGATATTTCTTTAATTTAAAAAGAGGCCCTAAAAATTCCTTAAGACTCTTACGATTTTCTATTGAATTTGGAAAAACATCTTTGGGTTTATCCCGTCCAAGCATATATCCTGCAGGATCTACCGATGTTTCTTGAATAAATTCATGTATAGACCAAGTCATCATGGGTTTCCATTGTTTAGAGATTCTTGAAGTATCATATTCAAATTCAGTGAACTTTAGAGGAACTCCAAATTTACTTATACCATAACGAGCCCACATATTAACAACCCCCGGATTCATGCCGCTACATAATATATGTGGCGCACTTGCAACTTGTTTTCTTCTTTTCATAAATTCTAAAAGAATTTCCTCTACTGTTCTTTTATCATCATTCATTCCAGTATTAATTATACTAACCCCACATTTATTTGTGGCTTCTATAATAGGAATAGAATAATAATCAGTTACGTCTAATACAATATCAATCTGATATTTCTTAAGTATATCTTGATACTCTTTCTCTTTTTCGGGTAGAACAATTTTTTTATGAACAAAAATATAATCTAATAGTTTATGCTCAATATAAGGGTCTTGCAAAACTTCTTTACTTTTATCCAACAAAACTAATTTATTAAAAAAAGCTCTATGAGAGGGCAAATGATGTAAAAATGCATTAGCAACCCCTCCCGAAGCTCCCAAAACAAGCAAATTTGGTTTTCTCATTTTCCTCTTTTTCTAAATTACAAGGTTATCCACGTTTATAAATTTTCTTAAAAAAATATTTTATCAAAGAATAGGAACCCTTAAATACAATTATTTCTTCGGTATTAATAAGAGGTTAAAATGCAATATCAAAAGCTTTGTGAAGTCTATGAAGAACTAGAAAAAAATCCTTCAAGACTTAAAAAAACCGAGATTTTAGCTGAATTTCTTAAAAGCATAAAAAATGAAAAGCACCATGAAATAGTTTATCTTTTGCAAGGCAGAGTTTGGCCTGATTATGAGGAAAAGGAATTTGGGATTTCAACACAATTAACCATAAAAGCTCTTGCGAGAGCAACTGGAAAACAAGAAGAGGAGATAGTAAAAAAATGGAAAAAATTAGGAGATATAGGTGAGGTAGCTGCAGAAATTTCTAAAACAAAATCTCAACATACTCTTTTTTCTACAAAATTAACTACCTATAAAGTTTTAGAAAATCTCCAAGCCCTACCTGGCCTGGTTGGTAAAGGAACAATAGATAAAAAAATAGGATTAATAGCAGAATTATTGTCTTGTTCGAGCCACATAGAAGCAAAATACATTACAAGAACTTTAATGAATGATTTAAGAGTAGGAGTAGGTTCTGGAACACTTAGGGATGCAATTGTCTGGGCTTGTTTTGATAAAGAAGATAAAGAAGCTTTTCAAAAAGTTCAATCCGCCTATGATAAAGTAACTGATTTTGCATTAGTTTTCAATAAAGCCATAAAAGGTAAGCACGAATTAGATAAAATAGAACTATCGCCAGGACAACCCCTAAAAGTAATGTTGGCTCCAAAGGCGGAGAGTATAAAAGATGCATTTGAAAGAGCAGGTAATGAAAAAGGAGAAATAGCTATAGAATATAAATATGATGGGTTTAGGATGCTTATCAATAAAGATGAAAAAGGAGAAATAAAAATCTTTACAAGAAGATTAGATGAAGTAACCAAACAATTTCCAGATGTAGTTAAATATATTCGCGAGCATATTAAAGCAGATACTTTTATTATCGATTCAGAAGCCGTAGGTTACAACAAAAAAACCAAGCGCTATACTTCTTTCCAGCACATAAGTCAAAGAATAAAAAGAAAATATGATATTGCCAAGTTAGCCGAAGAATTACCTATAGAAATTAATGTTTTTGATATTTTATATTATAATGGCAAGTCTATGATCCAAGAACCTTTCGAAAAAAGAACAGCCCTAATTCATAAGATAATAAAAAATAATAAATTTCATATTCAAACAGCTCATCAATTAATAACTTCAGATGAAAAAAAAGCCGAAGAATTTTATAAACAGGCTCTTAAAGATGGACAAGAGGGAATTATGATAAAAAAACTCGAGTCTCCCTATCAACCCGGAACAAGAGTAGGTAATTGGCTGAAATTTAAACCGGTTGCGAATGAATTAGATTTAGTTATTGTTGGAGCCGAATATGGAACAGGCAAGCGAGCCGGATGGCTCAGTAGTTTCGATGTTGCTTGTAGCGATGAAGATGGGAAATTTTTAGATATTGGTAAAGTTTCAACAGGCGTAAAAGAAAAAAGCGAGGAAGGAACAAGTTATGAAGAACTCACTCAAATTCTCAAACCATTAATTACAAGTGAGACTGGAAAAAAAGTAAAAATAAAACCCAAAATTGTTATTACGGTAGATTTTCAAGAAATTCAGGGCTCACCTTCTTATAATTCAGGTTTTGCATTAAGATTTCCAAGATTTACGGCCCTAAGAACCGATAGAAGCGTTCATGATATTGCAACAATAGATGAAGTAAAAAAGTTGCATAATAAAGAAGTCCTAAAAAGGACTTATTAAATCTAAGTTTTTTCTCCTCGAGAACCATGCAAAGCTTTAAAAAGCCTCGTCCTTTATAAATGATATAAGATTTAAAAGCACCAATGGCAAAAGATTCTTTAAAGATACAAAATATTGTAGCTACAACTTCTCTAGGAAAAGACGTTCCATTAACAAAATTAGCTAAAACACTAAGCAATACAGAATATAATCCAGAACAATTTCCAGGATTAGTATTAAGAGTAAAAACCCCAAAATCCGCTGTTCTTGTTTTCAGTTCAGGAAATCTAGTTTGTACAGGAACAAAGTCAATTGCTCAAGTTAAAGAAGTTATTCAAGAGGTTATAAAACAAGTTAAAAAAGTAGGAGTAAAAGTAACCATAACTCCAAAAATAACAGTTCAAAATATCGTTGCTTCAGGAAGCATTGATGTTAACTTGAACTTAAATTTCTTAGCTCTTGAATTAGAAAATACCGAATACGAACCAGAACAATTTCCAGGACTTGTTTACAAATTAGTTGAACCAAATGCTACTTTTTTATTATTCAGCAATGGCAAGTTAGTTTGCACAGGAACAAAAAACCGAGAGCAACTTGAAGATTCCATGCTTCAACTTAACAAGAAGATAAAAGAAGTTCAAAAGCGAGCTCAATAGTTCTATTACTCCTTAATAATTAATTCTTAAATATACAACTACCATTTATATACATTCTACCACAGAAACCTTTAAAACAAAAAAGCCTTGTAATTATTGTTATGGCAGCCGAAAAAAGGGAAATGGAAGAACGAATAGCAGAAGCTAAACGATTCTTTGATACATATAAAAAAGAAATAGGTAAAAGTATTAGAGAAGATAGAAAAGTAATCATAGTAGACTTTAATGATTTATCTTCATTCTCACACCAATTAGCAGAAGAAGTAATCTCAGGCCCTGAAGAGATTCTTCAAATTCTCGAGTCTGCTTTAGACGATTTAGGTTTAATAAAAAATGCCAGGGTTCGCTTTATCAATATCCCTGGAGCACAAAAATCTAAGATTGGGCACATTAGATCAAAACATTTGAATAAGTTTATTTTAATAGAAGGAATAGTTAGACAAGCTTCTGATGTAAGGCCCCAAGTAGTTAATGCAAAGTTTGAATGTCCAACCTGTGGCACCATTATCAGCGTTTTGCAAATAGAAAAAAAATTCCGCGAGCCCTCTAGATGTAGTTGCGGTAGAAGAGGACAGTTTACTCTTAAAACAAAAGAAATGGTAGACGCTCAGAGACTTGTTATTGAAGAATCTCCAGAGTCTTTGTCTGGGGGAGAACAACCAAGGAGATTAAATGTTTTCTTACAAGAAGATTTAGTTGAACCAAAAATGGAAGAAAAAACCACACCAGGAAGTAGAGTAGAAGTCATAGGAGTATTAAAAGAAGTGTCCCTGTTCCATTGCAAACAGGTTCTATTTCAACCAGATTTGACTTAGCAATTGAAGCTAATAATATTATCCCTTTAGAAGAAAGTTTTGATGAACTTAAAATTGGTGAAGAAGATGAACGCCAAATTCAAGAACTTGCAGCTGATCCAAAAGTATTTGAAAAAATGGCTGCCAGTATTGCCCCCAGTATTTGGGGCTATGATGAAATAAAACGAGCCCTAGTATTACAAATGTTTGGCGGAGTAAGAAAAGTAGGAACAGACAGAAGTGTTAAGCGCGGCGATATTCATGTCTTTCTTATAGGAGATCCAGGAGTTGCAAAATCCGTTACCCTCAAATTTATTTCAGAAATGTCTCCAAAAGGAAGATATATAGTAGGTAAAGCAGCTTCTGGAGCAGGTATTACTGCAACAGTAGTTAAAGATGAGTTCTTGCGAGGATGGGCCTTAGAAGCAGGAGCAATGGTTCTAGCTAATGGTGGAATTGTTTGCATTGATGAAATAGAAAAAATGGACCCTAATGATAGATCTGCAATGCATGAGGCCCTAGAACAGCAAACAGTAACAATTAGTAAGGCTAATGTTCAGGCAACATTAAAAGCCCAAACCTCTGTTTTAGCAGCAGGAAATCCAAAACTAGGCCGCTTCGAGCCTTTTCAAACAATAGCTCAACAAATTGATTTACCTCCGGCATTAATTAATAGATTTGATTTAATTTTTGTTTTAAGAGACTTACCCGATAAATTCAAAGATGATTCTATTGCAGCGCATGTTCTTGCACAATATCAAAAAAAAGCAGGAGCAATTCCAGTTGACAGAGATTTATTTAGAAAATATGTAGCTTATGCAAAGCAAAAAGTAAAACCCATGCTAACAGATGAAGCAGTAAAAGAAATACGCGATTTTTATGTTAAGATGCGTAACACTCCGAGTGCAGGCGATACACTAGGAACAAAATCCATTCCCATATCTGCGAGACAGCTTGAAGCCCTAGTTAGACTAAGCGAAGCTCATGCAAAAATGCATTTAAGAAAATCTGTTACAAAAGAAGATGCGCAAATAGCAATTAATCTAATTAAGTATTATATGATGCAGGTAGGTTATGACCCTGAAACAAAAAGTTTTGATATTGATAAAATAGCAGTAGGTATATCAACTAGCCAGAGAAGTAAAGTAATTATTTTACGTGAAACTATTAGCAAATTAGAAGAAAGACTCGGTAAATTTATCCCAATTGAAGAATTAGAAAAAGAACTCCAAGGCAAAATGTCTAAAGAAGAAATTGATGACGGCGTTCAAAAACTAATAGCTTCAGGAGATGTTTTTACTCCGAGAAAAGGATTTGTCCAAAGAATATAACTATCTCTTAACTCCAATAATCTTTAAAAACAATCAAAAACATCATTTTTTATGGTCGAATTTAAAAAAAGAGAAACAGCTCATAAATTAAAGATAGGGGATTTACTTGCAGGCACCCCTATTGTTGAAGATATACCCCAAGACCCAAATTTTGATCCTACAACAGCCAATTCTAATACAACACAAGTAACTAAAGAAAGATTTAGATTTCTCGAATTAGGTAACAAGCATATTGTTCGAGTCAATATAATAGCAAATATTGTAGATAAGTATGTAGCAGAAGGAGATAAAAAATATGTTAACCTAACAATCGATGACGCATCAGGACAAATAAGACTCAAGGCTTTCGGAGAAGATTCCATAAAAATATCAGAGTTATCTCAAGGAGATACAATCTTAGTAATGGGTGTTTTAAGAAGTTATAATGGCGAATTATACATAAGTCCAGAAATAACAAAAAAAGTAGATACTCGTTACTTGCTAGTTCGAAAACTTGAATTAGAAAAATCACAAAATCTGCAAAGCACTAATCTTACACAAGCTAATAATCCTGAAAAAAAACTAGAAGTCCGGGATCAGATAATTCAAATAATCAAATCCAATTTATCTAGCGAAGGAGTAAGCACAGAAGATATAATCTTAAAGATAACGAATGCAAATCCAGAAGTAATAAATCACGAGATAATTAGATTATTAGAAGACGGAGTTATTTATGAGCCGCGTCCCGGAAAAGTCAGATATCTAGGATAAAACCTTACCTTTAAAAACACAGATTTTCTATGTTGTATATGTCCGATAAAGAACAACCTAAACAAAATCAAGAAGACTATGAATTACTTTTAGCAGAAGCCTACAAGAAAATTAAGCCTGTTGAAAGTAAAATAGACAGATTTGAAACACCAAAGGTAGAAGGTCATCTAGAAGGTACAAAAACAATTATAACTAACTTCAAACAAATTTGTTCTTATATAAGAAGAGACCAAGACCATGTTTTAAAATATTTATTAAAGGAATTGGCAACACCGGGTGTAATGAAAGGCGATAGATTAGTTTTAACAAGAACAATTTCCAGTAAATTAATTAATGAAAAAATAGCACTTTATGTTCAGGATTATGTAATTTGTAAAGAATGCAAAAAACCCGATACAGAAATTACAAGAGATGATAGATTAACCTTCCTACATTGTTTAGCCTGTGGTGCAAAAAAACCAATAACAAAAATATAATTCTTTAACTAAAAAGTAAAAAAAGACAATAAAAAAGGTTTAAAAAGCCCATTAGATACATAAGATTATCAAGGAGGTAAAAATGACAGAAGCTTATTGTGTTAAATGCAAAAAAACAGTAACCATGAAGGACGAAAAAATGTCAAAGACCTCAAAAGGTACAAATATGGCAAAAGGAAAATGTCCTGCATGCGGAACAACTGTTTGCAGAATGATGGGTAAAAAGTAACCCTTTTTTATTTTTTATTTGAAAATTTTATTTAATTTTAATTTCAGAGTTTGAAGCAATATATTTAAAAATTCATCTTATCTTTTATAGAAATGTTAGTAAAGATTCATGATTCCTATCGCACAACCATCTCTATCTGCGATTCTAATTTATTAGAAAAAACCTTTGAAGAGAAAGAAAGAGAAATAAAGATAACAAAAAGCTTCTTTGGTGGTGAAGAAAAAACAAAGGAAGAAGTCTTAGGATTAATAGAAGAATACTCTGCCAATGATGCTACCTTTAATATTGTCGGAGAAGAATCAGTAAAAATAGCCCTTGAATCTGGAATAATCAAACAAGAAGGAATAACAACCATCCAAGGAATTCCTATTGCCTTGGTTTTATTATAATTGTTAGAAAAGTTAAGAAGAAAGAAATTCTTGAAGTTCCTTGTATCTGCTTCTATTATTTGCTAAGTGAGCTTGACAAGGAACCCTGTCGCCCCCTGAATCTAATAAAACATATTGTCCATTCAATCGCTTCTTGATACCTGTACCTCTTTCTAAATTAATAGAATCTATTCCAAAAATTCTATCGGTATAAACCAAGATTGCCGGATTATGCGGCTTTCTAAAAACGAATTCAAAACCATCTTTATCTGGATCTTGGGCGGGTTTGACTCTGCCTTGAAAAGAAGTTTTCTTAGAAAAAACAAGCGTTATATCTCTTGCACTTAATCTTTTGATTTGTTGAGTAGTTAATCCCCTAAAATATTGGTCTAGCATAGAATAATCAAGTTATTCTAATTTAAAAAAACTTGCATCCTAAAACATCACCTTTAAAAAGTAATTTTTACTCGTTTAAATATGCCAGAAGAATTTGAAAATGAATTTGAACAAAAGGGCGAGGTAAAAGAATCTAGCAATAGCTTCGAATCCCCCGCACCAGGCATGCCTATGCGTGTTAGAACCCCAAGAGGTAAGGAAGTTCTAGGTAAGGTAGATCAAAGAGTAGGAGCCAATAGAATGATCATTAGTTGCTTTGATGGAAAGCAAAGAAATTGCAGAGTTCCAGGAAGATTAAAAAGAGATTTATGGATTCGCCCAGGGAACATTGTTTTAGTTGAACCATGGGAATTTGAAGGAGATAAAAAAGGCGATATTATTTTTTCTTACACCCCTGCAGCAATACAATGGTTGGAAAAACGCGGATTTTTGAAGGGCATAAATAACGAATTTTAGAACTTTACAAAATGAACAAAATATTAATGAAAAGTGCTAAAATGAGCAGAGTTTTAGAACTTTACAAAATGAACAAAATATTAATGAAAAGTGCTAAAATGAGCAGAGTTTTAAAATGGTAGAACAAATATATTCTGAGAACATAAGGAAAATTTTGTTGAACAAAACAGAGATAGAAAAAACTCTAAAAATAAAGATAACTAATAAAGAAAATCTATTGGTAATTGAGGGAAACCCTGAAAACGAATTAAATGCCATTGACTTTTTTGAAGCAATCGATTTGGGGGGGTTTTTCAGTAGCAAAAGCCTTAGATTTAAAATATGATGGTTTTGAATTTAGAAAAATAAAAATTAAATCAGTTACTAGTAGAAAAAATTTAAGTCAGGTTCGGGCGAGGATTATAGGAAAACATAGAAAAGTTATGGATAATATTGAATACTTGACTGGATGTGATTTAGCTCTACACGATAATACTGTTGGAATAATTGGGCCTAGAGAAGCCGTTAATGTTGCTGAAGAAGCATTAAAGAATCTAATTGCAGGAAGCAAGCATGCTACGATTTATGCATTCTTAGAGAAGATGAAGAAAGAAGGCGTAGAAATAAATTAGTTGGTTGCTGGACTCTAAGAACCCGCTGGAGGTTGTTACCACAAGCTTTTAAAAACACCCTTTCTTAAGAAATCTAAGCATGACTCCATAGCTCAGCTGGTAGAGCACATGACTGTTAATCATGGGGTCGGAGGTTCGAGTCCTCCTGGAGTCGTATAACTTAAAGTTTATTAGCAATCTTTTTATACCTAAAAAACATAGGTGTTTTATGGATTTTGATAAAGTAGTTGATTCAAGGCATTCTGTAAAGAGTTTTGCGAGCACAAAAAAAGTAGATTATAGAAAAGTAATCGAAGCTGTTAATTCTGCTAATAAAGCACCACTTGCTGCGAATTATCCATCCGTATTTTATATTATAGTTCAAGATAAAGAGAAAATAAAAAAACTAGCAGAAGCAAGCGTCCAAGATTTTTTTGAAAATGTAGGATTTGCAGTAGTAGTATGCTCTGATTATAATTTTCTAAAAAAAAGTTATTATGACAGAGCAGAAAAATATGGTAAGCAACAAGCAGGAGCAGCCATAGAAAACTTGCTTCTCAAAATAGCCGAGTTAGGACTTGGGGCTTGTTGGGTTGGAGCATTTACAGATACTATTGTAAAACAAACTCTAAATATTCCAGGAGAAATAGAAGTAGAAGCAATTATTCCAATAGGCTACGAATTAGGAAAAGGAAAACAAAAAAACAAACCAGATTTAGACCGAGTTATGTTCTTTGATACCTGGAAAAATAAGTTTATGGGTGAAAGAGAAATGATGCCTTCTACAAAAACTTAGTTGGTTACCGCACGACCGAGTTATGTTCTTTGATACCTGGAAAAATAAGTTTATGGGTGAAAGAGAAATGATGCCTTCTACAAAAACTTAGTTGGTTACCGCACACCCTAATCTGGGATTTATATAAAAATTTCTTGCCCGAGCATTTTCTCTTAAAACCTCAGATTCCTCAAGTCTTCTATCATGAAAATGACTCAAAAACCTAAGCTTCCTAATTCCACCATCAGAATCTCTTAAAAATATACATTCCAAATATATTTCATCTTTTTGAAATATACCTGGGTTTTTATGAAAACTTATACCAATAACTCTATATCTTTTATTAGGATTCCCCCTATCTTCATAAATTTCCCCAACTCTAGAAATGGCCTGATCAAGATATCTGCTTTGTTTGAAAAACATAAAAGATAGATAAAAATTAGCTATTTAAGAATTATTATAAAAAAGAATATAAAAAAGAAAGAAGCCGGCCCCGAAGGGCCGGCGATTTAAGTTTAAATTAAATAAATTAAAGCTTTTATCTAAAGACTTCTATTCCTAAGTCAGACATCTCTCTGCTAACTTTTGAATAGTTTTCCTCTTCGCGCTCTTTTCCAAGAACATAAGGTGATTTAACACCAGTCATTATTGTAATAACTCTTACTTTGCCTTCGAATTCTTTGTTAATTCTAGCCCCAATAATAACATTAGCATCTACAGATAAATTCTCAGCTACTAAGCTACCAATTTGGCTGAATTCTTCAAGCTTCATATCAGCTCCGCAAGTTATATGGATTAAAGCACCGTTAGCTCCCCTGTAGTCAACATCTAATAAAGGATGTGTTAATGCTTGGCGTACGGCTTCATTAACTCTATCACTAGAGTCACTCTCGCCTATACCAATAACAGCAACCTGTCCTTTTCTCATAACAGCCGATACATCCGCATAGTCTAAGTTAATCAAGGATGGAAGAGTGATTGTTTCAACAATACCCTTAATCATAGTCGAGATTAACTCATTAGCTACAGCAAATGCTTGTTGTATTGGAAGTTGGCCTGCAATATCTACAAGTCGATTATTATCAATAACTATTACAGTATCAACAACATCTCTTAATTCTTGTAATCCAAATTCAGCCTTTTCAATTCTAGCCTTTTCGCATTCGAAAGGCATAGTAACTACCGCAATTACAACAGCGCCTGTTTCTTTAGATGCTTGAGCAACAACAGGAGAAGAACCTGTACCAGTTCCTCCACCCATACCTGCAAGTATGAAAACCATATCCGAGCCCGCGACAGCTTTTTTAATTTCAGAGATGGATTCTTTTGCAGCTTCTCTACCTACATTTGGATGACCACCAGCACCAAGACCTCGAGTCATTTCCTTACCAATAAGGATTTTATCATCAGCTTTTGTAATGCTTAAGTGCAATGCATCAGTGTTTAAACCGTACACAGTCGCGCCGCTAATACCTTTGTTAAACAACCAAGTTATTGCATTGCAACCTGCTCCTCCACATCCAACTACTTTGATATTTGCCTTACCAGCCTTCAACTCATCGAAGTTGATTTGGTTCTTTTCCATGCTATCAATTGCTTCTTTTGCAAATTCAAGTACCATTTTTTCTTTTTTATTACCCTCCTTACAGTTTTTACAACGAACGAAGTTTTTCGAAATGTTTAAATACTTCGCCAGTTATTTTATTTTAATAAAGAGGGGATATTCAAAGAGAATTCCTAATAAGAAAAACACAATAAATTAAGAATATCAATGAATATCTCCTTAAAAACCTTTTTATAAAATTCTATATACTTCCAAAATCGTTTTTGTTACTCCAGAATTTAGAAAACGCCCCTGTGTCTACACCTTATCCTCGAAACTATAGAGATTTCTCCAAACTATCAATCTTATCCCAGGTCTTTTTTAATCTTTTATTGCTCTCTATAACAAGAATTTTCAAATAATCTTCATCAACAAGAAGTTTTCCAGCAAGCATTATAGGAAGGGCAAGATATTCTGTACTTCTCAACTCAAGAACTATTCTTCCAGAAGTTGACATTATTCCAGAATTCTTCCATCCTGCTTCTCTAGATTTATTTAGAAGAACTTCAGCATCCTCTATAGTTTTACAGCAAACATGCAAGATACAAGTTTCCTGCTTAAAGAGAAGGTTTTCTTTATTCTTCTCAGAATTAGCAAGCGCTTTTTTTATTTCTCCAAGCTTGACAATCGAATGACTTCTGAAAACAAACATGCCTGCTTGTTTCTTATCAAGATTTTTAATTAAAACAACTCTTCCAGAGCACGAAGATAGAGTATAATAATTAGGATTTTTATTTATCTTATCACAAAGCTTTTGTATTGCCGGGTCATATAAGCCAATAGAACTCTTATCATCCTTCTTCAAGCAATCTTCTTTCCTTCTTTCAAAAGTTATCATATAAATAAAAAAGAAGGCTGGTTTAAATATCTAATTTTTCTCCAAAATCTTAACTTCAATCCCATATTGCGAGCAATATTTAGCAAAAATATCTGCATCGCTTCTTTCTCCGGTATTAGCAACACTACCATAATGAATAGGTACTACCAATTTGGGTTTGATTATACTAGCTGCTTTAGCAGCTTCTCCTGCATTCATTGTAAAAGTTCCACCAATAGGTAATAAAGCCAAATCTACGCCCATCCCTTCAAGTTTTTTCATTTCTGGAATTAAGTCAGTATCTCCTGCATGATAAATTTTTGTTTCACCAATTTGGACTATATATCCATTCCAGTCATCCTCGCGAGTATGAAAATTCTTATTAATATTATAAGCAGGTATTGTCCAAAATCTTAATTTAGAGTCAAAGAACTCCATTGTTGTTCCAGGTTCTGCAATTCTAATATCTATTTTTTTATCTATTCTAGAAAATTTGCTAGCAGAATCCGCAGGGCATATTATTATTGTTCCATCTTTAGCAATCTTGCGTATATCTTCAATAGAACAATGATCATAGTGAGAGTGAGTAATAAAAATCACTTCTGCTCTAGCAGAAGTTCCAAATGCCTCATCCTCGTCAGCCACAAGTTGATAGGGGTCAATATAGATATTTCCAAAACTAGTCTTAATTAAAAAACTCGAGTGCCCAAGCCATTTCAAGTCAATGTTTTTGTAGATCATTCCTTCAACCTCTTTTAACAAAATTAAACCCTTTTCCTAGTTTATAAGATTTATGATACTTGGGGTGGGCCGACTTTCGAAAGATTTTAAAGCAGATAATTATTCTATAGATTATGGGGGTATTGCACCTCAGATGGTTTCTGAGTAAAATAATATGAAAGGAATATTAGTCCAAACAACATTAAATGGAGAAGAAGATTTAATTAAGATAGTTGAATCAAACATAATAGGCATAGATTCAGAACCAATAATTTCACAACCCCCCTTATTTAGAGATAGACATCTTACTTTTTGTAGTTATGTCTGTCAAGGATATGAAGAAACATATGGAAATAGGGAAGGAGTTATTTTTGAAACAGATGCCCCGGTAGTATATGCTTGCCCTATAGACACACATGGTTTGATGAGAGGGGGAAATTGGCTCCCCGGATATGAAAGATTCTTATTTTTTTCTATAGAAGAAATGTTGAGAAGATATCCTACTTCAAAAGATTTTAAGATAGATTTTCAAAGGTTCTTTAGAAATCTTAAACCCTCAGAGGTTTATCCTAATAACTCTAAAGATTTTGCAAGACGATGTTACGAGGCAGATGAGTGTTTAGACAAGCCAATAATATGGAATCCGGGTTGTAATGAAATAACATTTGAGAAACCCCTAAGAGTTAGAAATGTTAGAAGGTTCAAATCAAAAGACGATCTAAAAGTTTTCTATCGCGCGTAGCGTCAGATGGGGGTTCTCGGCTCGTTTTATAGTTCTTAAAAGGAAGTTTCAGAATAAACCAATCTACTCAAACTTCTCGCTAGCTTCGAGAAGCATCCAATCCGAACCTCTTGGAGCCATTAATTGAAGTCCAACAGGCACATCTTGAATTTTACCACAAGGAACACTTATTGCAGCAATCTCTGCGATATTTGCTAAAACCGTAAGTGTATCATAATTATACATATCAATCAAGCTTATTTTTTCTCCAAATTTATGAGGTAATCTTGGAACAGCAGGTATAACAATTAAATCCACACTCTTGAAAGCTTTTTCAAACTCTTCTGTTAACAACTTTTTAGCGTCAAGCGCTTTTTTATAATATCTTCCAGCAAATTCCTCTTGCGATATCTCGCTACCCCCAATAATTCTTCTTAAAACTTCTTTACCACAAGAATCTTCTATTTTTAATCCAAATCTTCTACCATCAAACTTTCTAGTTCCGCTAAAGAATTCAACATAGTTAATAGGATAATAGGTTTGTATACCTAAATCAATATTTTTTATTTCTATATTTTTTGTGTCCCATTTATTTTTCTTGCAAACTTCCTCAACTTTTTTACTAATTAAATTTAAAATCTTAGGATTAGCCCCAACTTTAGGAATACCAATAATCAATTTTTTCTGAATCGGTTTTTTAGGTTTAATTTCCTGACTTGCAGCATCTTTTTCATCTACTCCTGAAATAATCTCAAACAATAATTCAGCATCTTTAACATCCCTAGTTATTGCGCCAATCTGATCAAGACTCATTGCCAAATCAATCAAGCCATATCTAGAAACAGCACCATAAGAAGGCTTAAAACCAACAACCCCACAATGTGAAGCAGGATTTCTTATACTTCCACCAGTATCACTTCCTAAAGCTAAATCACAAAAACCAGCAGCAACACTTGCAGCTGAGCCACTCGAACTTCCACCAGGTATTCTTTCAAGCGAAGCAGGATTTTTTGTTATTCCAAAAGCGCTATTTTCGCCGCTTGCGCCAGCCGCGAACTCATCCATATTAGCCATCCCAAGAATTATTCCATCTTCTTGCTTAATTTTTTCAATAACTCTAGCATCATAAGGGCATTTATAATTCTCAAGTGTCTTAGAAGCACAATTAGCAATTAAATTTTTAACACAAATATTAGATTTAACAATAATCCCAAGCCCAGCAAGCTTGCCAACTTTAACTTTCTTCTTAATTTTCTCATCAATAACTCGGGCTTCTTCAACAGCGCGGGGATTTAAATGTAAAATCGCATTGATTTTTTTACCTTTTTGATTATCCTTCTCAATATTCGCAAGTAATTGTTTTATATTTTGCTCGCAAGTTAATTTTCCTTCTTTTATCAACTTAATCTTCTCAATAGCAGTTACCATGATTTTTTCTCAGCCAAAATAGAATCCTCGGTTTTATTTGGAGCATTTGCAAGCATAATCTCTTTGAAATCATTATCAGGTTCCTTGCCTTTCCCAGATTTTTCTTTTCTTGAATAATCTTTTCTAATTACGCTTGCTTCTTCACCTTTAACACTAGCAAGCGCCTTAGAAAACTCGTCAAGTAGCTTTCTTGTTTCAAGTCTTATTTGTGCTTTTTCTTCATCACTTATAGCCATATTTAGAATAAACTGGTGGGATATTTAAAGTTAGTTATTTGATAAGTTAACTATTCATTTCTTTATTTTTTTTATCAACAACATCACAGAGTTCATAAAAATACTTTTTAGCTTTAATCAAGTTATCTATTTTAGGAGTTTTCAATTGAAGTCTTTTCCTATAACAGTAATCAAAAAGATGTTGCATTACTTCGATTATAACTTTTTTATTATAGCCCGAATTAAAAATATCATTGAGATAAAGATAGGTTAAAACATTATCGTAATAATTTCCTTTTTCAAAAGAAAGCGAAAAGAGTAATTCGGTATTTCCTTTAATACAATGGTATTCTTTTTTTAAAATAGAAGAAAAATTATCTGCAGGAGTTAAACTCCAAGCCCAATCTTTTTCCATTTGGGGAAGAGAAACATAAACCATAGTATGAAAGAAGATATATTTCTTAAAAGTAAAATTAGATTTTATAAAAGCTTCGTCGGTTAATCTAGCAAAATTAATTACCCTAGTATTAAAATTTTTAAGAGTATACTTATTTAAAATCAGAAAAATACCATGAATATCCTTAAAAAATTCGCTAGTTGAAAAATTTGGTTTTTTTGTAATAATTACATCGATATCATGTTCTAGATTACATGAACCAATAGTTCCAAAAGTCATTATAGACTGGGTATTTTTAAGTCTATTAGAAAGAAATTCTTGAATTATTTGCCAAGTTAGCTCTTTTTTAACCATTATTAAAGTTAATAACCACTTACTTATAAATCTTTTTCATATCACCACTAAGAAAACGCAACTTAAAAATCTAACTAAACTGAAACCGGTTTTTTCTTAGCTTTTTCGAGATCGTTTAGCCTTTGGTATTCTGCCTTAACCCTGTCTGCCCAGTCATATTCCACTTTTAAACCAGCAACCATATCAGCTAAAACAAAAAAAGCTCTGCTTTGTGGCCCAACAACTTTTTGATAAATTTCAACTCTTTCATCAGCAGTAGGGAAACGTGTTTGATTATGATAAAACATCATCTCTGCTATTAAAGCCCAAGTCCAAGAAGCTTTTAAAAATCTTTCATAGGTAGGATGCTTTCGGATAACCCCCTTATCATCAGTAATAGCCGAACCAGGAAGAAATCTTCCAACAGGAGCAAGTTCTTGTTTAGTCATTCTATGAGAATATAAAGCAGGCCAGTAATGGCCCGGATTGGTTTGTACACTTTGCCATTCATCTTCTGAAAATACTTGAGAATGGATTTCTCGCATTCTTGCTTGGGATAAAATTCCTTTGTCTCTAAGCCAACTTTCAATAACAACCCTAATATGTTTATGATCATCATCAGAAACATAACTAGGAAAAGGAACTCTACAAAATTCGCCAGAACAAGAAGCACATTTTTCTAAAGAGCAAGTATCAGGCACATCAATGTGTTTCATAATAGTCTAACCATTTTTATAATTTAAAAATCTTTTCAAAAATAAATAATCAAGATTTAAGAAGAATTAAGGCACAAGTCTCTCTCTATCTCTTGGAAACATTGTGGCTTCTTTAATATTATCTAAACCGCAAATAATTTGGGTTATTCTTTCAAGCCCAATAGCCCAGCCCGCATGAGGCGGTGCTCCGAATTTAAAACTATCAATATAACTTTGGAAGTTTTTAGGATTTAATCCTTTTGCCTTGATTCTTTCTGCAAGTAAGTCAGCTAAATGAATACGTTGTCCTCCGCTTGAGATTTCAACCCCGCCATACAAAGCATCAAAACCCTGACTTTCCTTTGCTTTAGCATCTTCTCCAGTAGGCATAATATAAAAAGGTTTTATCTTTGAAGGCCACGAATGTGTAAAAACAATATCCCCGGGATATAATTCACAAAGCTTTTTTTCTTGTTCAGGAGTAAAGTCTTCGCCAATTTTACCGCCTGCTTGTTTTATTGCATCTTCATAATGCAAATAAACTCCATTAGGTATCTTCAAATTTTTTACTCCAAGCAACTCTAGTTCTTTCTTACATTTTTCTAAAACATTTTTAACAACAAATTTAACAGATTCTTCAAGTAATTTCATTATCGAAGATTGATTATAGAATGCGGCTTCTACATCAACCATTCTTATTTCATTAATATGTCTTGTAGTATTATGCTTCTCTGCTCTCCAAGCAGGCCCAAGTGTAAATGCTTTTTCAATAGAACAAGCTAACATTTGTTTGTACAATTGAGGAGATTGCGCTAAAAATCCTTTTTGCTCAAAATATTGAACTGGAAATAATTCTGTTCCACCCTCACTTGCTGCACTGATTACATAAGGCGGTTGTATTTCCATAAACTTTTCATTATAAAAAAATACCCTAAATGCTTGAGCGATTTCATTCTGTACCTTAAATATAGCCTGAGTTCTTTCTCTATGCATATCTAAAAATCTATAATCAAGTCTTTTAGGTAACTCTGTTTTTGAAAAATCCGAAACATCAATTGGAAGCATTTCTTCTGCAGCATTTAATAATTCAATATCTTTTATTCCCATTTCTTTTCCGCCCGGAGCTTGTTTGCTATCCTTAACAATTCCCTTAACAAGAACAACACTTTCTCGAGTTAATTTACTAATCTTCTCAAAAACTTCTTCAGGAGTATCAGGCTTAAAACCAACGCATTGCATTCTTCCGCTAATATCTCTCAATATAAGGAACTTAATTTTACCTAAAGCTCTAATATCATGAACCCAACCCCCTAGTACTACTTCTTTCCCTGCTTGAGTTTTAAATGCCTCGCTTACTAGAACTCGAGCTTCAAAACTCTCGCTCACTCGTTTGCTTTCTTTATTTTCTTTGACTTCTTTTGTTTTTACCATATTTAGTTTTAAGAATTTTACTTTATAAGTTTTTGCAATATGTCATTAACCTCTTTTCCAGAAATTTTACCCTTAAACTTAGCCATAATTAAACCCATATAAGCCCCTATATTCAATCCAGGTTTTTCTTTAACAATTTTAGCTGCCTCTGTTTCAATATCTCCAAGATCTATTTTTTCAACACCCC
>VGKO01000006.1 GCA_016867035.1 Candidatus Pacearchaeota archaeon | reverse complement strand
CCTTAGCCTTCTTTGGCAAAAAGAGAGGCTTCTCAATATAGCTATAGATAATCTTCCGAGTGAATGCGATAAATTTGCTTGGTTTGATTGCGATATAATATTTAAGGATAAAGAGTGGATAAAAAAAGCCTCTCAACTTTTAGAAGAATACGAAGTTATACAGCTATTTTCTTATATTATAAGAATGAAAAAAGGAGTAAGATATACGCTAAAAGAAGATTTTCCGGAAGGCAATTCAGAGGGAGAAAAGATGTATGGAATGGCTTATCGGGTTGCAAATTCAACAGGGGATTGCTTCGATTCTTTTTCAAAACACGGAGATACGGGTTTTGCTTGGGCATTTAGAAAAGAAATCTTCAAAAATTTAAGATTATATGACCATTCTATAACAGGTTCCGGAGATATGATAATGGCTCATGGAATTTATAATTCAAAAGCTAATTATTATCAAGAACACTATTCCAAAGCATTTAAAGAACACTTGAAAAAATGGATTTCAAAAATTTATAAAAAAACTCGAGGAAGTATTTTTTATTTAGATACAACAATATTACATTTATGGCATGGGGACAAAAAACATAGGAATTATACTTCTCGACACCTATTATTAAAAAAATATGATTTTAATCCAGAAAAAGACATTAGAATAAATGAAAATAAAATTTGGGCTTGGGCAAGTAACAAACCAGAATTTCACAAGCAAGTAGGAGATTATTTCTGGATAAGAAACGAAATCGGCAAAAATGATATTGGAATTTCTAGTTTTTTTAATAAAACAAGATTAATTCTTACAACAAATCAGAGTTATCATCAAAGGATGGGCAGATTGGGCAAAGCTTTGAAAATCCTAACTCCCAGAGCATATAATTTTTTAAAAGATATAAAAGAAAATCTAAAAAAAGTAGTGTTTAAAGATAAGGGTTAAAGCATAACGTATCTAACATCAAAATAATTTGGTCTATTAATATCGGATAAAGCTAAAGCGATTATTGAAAAGGAAGAATCTCCAGAGTAAATCAAATAGTCACAACTTGCTAAGAGGAATAAATCCATAACTGCTTCTATTAAAACTTTATTTTTATCAAGCTCCCTACTATAATGAATAGATTGTTCTTCTTGTTTAGAAAAAGATTTTTCAAAATATGTTAAAGAAGAATACCCAGATTTATAATTTTCAAGAATTTTTTTATTGTCTGTAGCTAAAAATAGCCCGGGTTTACCGCCCAACAAATTCTTAACTACCCTATTATATTTCTCTAAATCAGGATAGTTTCTCCCAATTTCCAAAGAATTATCTGTATATCTTATGTGTATTCCAATCATAGGTTTAGAAAAATTATTTCTCTTAAATTCTACAACCCCTGAATATAATTGGGGCTTTAGAAAGAGATATTTTTTTAATAATCTTCGAATTAACAATAATTTGTCATCTTTATCTTTAAAAGAAATTCCTTTACTTAGATTATCTATAAATTGATCATAATGAAAATGATAATCTGTCATAACCAAAATATCTTCATTGTAATCTAATTTTTTCAAATCAAAAGAGTATTCTTTTTTAATTTTGGCGGGATTTATCCAACCACATTCTAATTGCCTAACACTTTTATCTAGATTGCCTTTCCAAAAAGTAGGAAAAACTGTCAGTTCATCTCTCTTAGGTATAGTTTTTATAGCAAGCGGACATTCAAAGACCTCATAAAATGCATTTCTATCATCTGATGCGTAAACTCCATCCCCCCAATCTATCAAAAGCTTTCGACCTGATAATTTTGAATATAAAATTGCTTGAATAACTACTTCTAGCCTATTACCCAAACCTGCAAGTCCTTTTACTATTAGATACTTGTCTTTTTTTCTTAGCAAATTCTTTAATCTTTGTAACATACAAAAAACTATATATTTTAATTTAAATATTTATACAAATTTTAAAAAACCTTATAATAAAAGTTTTTTAAATTTTTAGTTATAATATCCCAATCATACTCCCCGGTCTTAGCTACGGCATTTTTTGACATTTCAGAAAGGGTTTTTCTATTTTCTAGCAAAAAAGCAATAGCTTTGGCTAAAGAATGTTCTTGAGGTTTAACAACCATACCCGAAATGCCATTACCTGAAAGATAATCTTGAACATCATTCCATTGGGTTTTAGTAGTTATTGCAGGTAAACCGCAAGCATTAGCCTCAAGGATAGTAAGAGGAAATCCCTCAAGCCTAGAAGGCAAAACAAATATTTTTGAAGATTTCAGTATAGAAAATAATTTAATTTTATCTTTAACTAGACCTAAAAAAGATACATTATTCTGAAGAGCATAACTATTCACAAGCCTTTGCAGATTTTTAATTTCGCTTCCCGCCCCTAAAAATATTGCTTTAATTTTTGGAAAATCCTTTTTCAATATTTTAATTGCTTCAATTAATAATTGCGGGTTTTTCTGGTAATTAAGTCTACCAACAAAAACAATATCGCTACTAAAGTGAGATTTTTTAGCTATTCGAGCCAAATTATAGTCTACACCATTGGGAATTAAGGTTATTTTTCTTTTAGGAAATCCTAATCTTAAAGACAATTCTCGGCCAACCTTCTCGGAAACAACAATGTGGTTTTTAGTTAAGCCAATAGTCAATCTTTCTAATACTCTAGTAATAGTTCCTACAATCGAACCAAAATAGCCTTGAAGATAATTCCCAAAATATTGTTGCCAAGTTAATACAAGTTCAGCCCCGCCAATCATAGAAGCAAGTTTACAAGAAAAACAATTAAGATATACAAAAGATAAACAATCTATTATATCAAATTTATATTTGCTAAGCTCAAATAATAAATTAAAAGCAAGTTTTATAGGATCAAGTATTCTTCTTTTCCCCTCGGGATTGTAAAGTCTTTCATATTTTGAAACGCCGTGAATTTTTATTCCTTCAATCTGTATATCCTTGGGTCCTGCCCAAAACTTAGCTCCGAAAATATGTACTTCGTGCCCAAGCTTAACAAGTCTTTTAGCAACTTCATAGTTTCTTATTTCACTCCCACCAAAGGTAAATGGATAGATTACATCTGTAACAAAAGCAATTTTAAGTTTTTTCATTTTCGCCAATTATTTCTCCCTTATACCTAATATGCTAAGCATAAAACTTGAGAATATTGTTTGAACTCCAAGAGTTATAAGTGTAAGAGCCGTAATTGAACTCTTAATTTCATTTAATTCTCCAAGTCCAGAAGCAAACCACCTCATCAAAACAAGCATAAAAACAAGCCCGCCTAACAAAATTAAAAGTATTCCAAAGATACTTGCTTTTTCAATAGTAAAGATTCTATAAAGTCTTTGCATAACTCTGCTATTATCCCCTAAATGATTAATAGCATAACTCTTAGCAAAAACCGCAAATAAAATAAGCTGATATCCAATTATAGAAAAAAGAGAAGACAAAAACATAGGATGCACAAAATACTGTCTTCCTAATATTTGGGGATTAGTAAAAAAGAACCAAAATAAACTAGCAATGCCTAACAAAAATAACACTAGCCCTGGAAAAAAAAAAAGAAATTTGGGGCTATAAATTAACAAAAATCGAAGGTGCCTCCAACCATCACTAAAAGAATGAAGTTTAGATTCTCCAATTCTAGGATAATAATTAATATCAAGTTGTTTTATCTTGAGTTTGTTCTTAAGAGCTTTAACAACCATTTCAGAAGCAAATTCCATTCCAGCAGTGTGCAAATTCAATTTATCTAAAGCCCCGCGACTTATCGCGCGCATTCCGCAATGACTATCTCTGATATCTGCATTAAAAAATAATCTAAGTGTAGAAGACAGCAAGGGGTTGCCAATATGTCTATGTGTAAAATTCATGGCTTTCTTATCTATTTTTTTACTAAATCTGTTGCCTATAACAAAATCAAATCCCTCTTTTAGATAAAAAAGAAACCTAGGTATTTCTTGAAAGTCATAAGTTCCATCTGCATCAGCCATAAAAATATATTTTCCGCGAGCATGTTTAAAACCCTCCAGATAAGCATTTCCATAACCCTCTTTATCGTGCTCTACTAAAACAACGCCTCCATTTTTGCGAATAATTGCCCGACTTAAATCCGAAGAAGAATCCGAGATAATTATTTCTGCATTAATTTTGCCTGCTAAAAGAACTTCTTTTATTCTTCTTATACAAAAAGCTATCGCTTTTTGTTCGTTTCTACAAGGAAGAATAATACTTACTTCTGGCACCATAAAAAAATAGAATAAATATTGTATATAAAGATTATAGAACTGTAAAAGAACTAATAGAAAATATGAAAAGAATTACTTGCTTTCTTCTTTTACTTCTTCAGAAACTTGAGTGTCTGCTTTTCTTATCCAATTAACTTTCTTATTATCTCTTCTCATTTTAAGTTGATTCTTTCTGCATTTAGAAGAGCAAAAATACATTATGTTTCCATCATTTAAAACTAGAGTTAATCCTCTTGGGAATTCATAGTTTTTCTTGCAAAATGAACATCTTGGCATGTTAAGCTAAATGACCTCCTTCTGGTCTTGCTTCTCTAGCATAAATTCTTACTGAATATTTTTTTGCAGTTATATCTTGTCCATCAGGGGTAATAGAAATTTCAGCAGCAGGAACTACTCTATTTTTAGAATAAATATCCCCTATTCTATCAACACCCTCTTGAGGTACGTCTAAAAGAACCACATCTCTTCCTTTTCTTAATTCCTCTGCAATAGAAGCTAATACAAAACTACTAAGATTCATGTTAAGCAAATCCTCCTCTTCCTATTTTAGTTTTTAATCTTCTTGCTTCGATTTGAGTTTCTCTTAACATTAAAACATCTTTTATTCTTATTGGGCCTTTTACATTTCTTCTCATTGTTTTTCCTCTATCTGGACCTTGTAGAATTCTGCATTTAACTTGAGTAACTTCTCCAAATTTACCTGTTCTCCCAATCATTTCTTCAACTATAGCAGGAAAAGCTTCGTTGCCTTCAGCTACTAAAGACATTTTCTTGCTTTCTTGAGACTGTTGTTGTGGTTTTGCCATTTTATTAATAGTAAAGTTATGTAACTATAGGCTATTTATTTTGCGCTTTTCTTAAATGAAGCTAAATCTTTTTCAGCTTCACCAGCATCAACAATAGCTACAGCCGAACATCCTACTCCAATTCCAACAGCAATTCCTAATTTCTTTTTGCTGTCTGCTTCAACACAAGTAATACCTTTCTCTTTTGCAATAATAGGTAAATGTTGAACAATTTCTTTCGGATCTACATCTGCACCATATGCAACTAATTTGGCAGTTCCAAGCTCAACTGCTTTTGTAGTTTCATTTGCGCCCTTTTCTATTTTTCCAGTCTTTCGAGCTATTTCAATTATTTCGTATACCGAAACCATTTTATTTGTATTTATTTAATTTTTCAGTCGTTTTATTTATTTTTTACCAATTTAAAGTTCACAGAAAGCCTTGCCTCCCTGCAAACAGGTCATTGGTGAGCGAGAGAACTTTGCAATCTTGTTTTTAAAGACAAAGTGCTCTTGCGAATGCTAATACTATTGTGAAAAGTGAGTTTATAAAGCTTTTTATAAAAGATTAAATAAAAATTATTGGGAAATTGCCCTCTTAATTTGATAAAGAGTTGCTCTCGGTTCCTGAATAAAGAAATACTTAAAATTTCTTAAATGTTTATTTTTAGAAACAGCCCAAGAATCCACATCCCCCTTAGCAATATGAGAAAGCTCATGAACCAAAGCAGACTCATTAAAACAAGAAGGGGTTAAATCAATTCTATAAATATTCTTCCAAACCCTAGAAGCCCCTGAAAAACTTCCTTCTCTTTTATCCAAAACTAAATGTATTTGTTTTTCGCTAGGAATTCCAAGTCTAAGGGACTCTCTTTGTAAAACTTCTTGAGCCTGTTCTCTTGTTTCAATTCTTTGAGAGAATCGTGAACAAATATTTTGAGCTCCAACCATCCAGGCATAATTTAAGAAATGCAAGCCCAAAACTGCACCCAATAAAATTCCAGTATTTCGCAAATATTTTTTTATTTTCATCTTATTTATGCTTTAAGGGCCATCAAATCTACATCAACATTTCCTATTGGAAAAAAACTCGCAAACCATCTCTCAAACCTATCGCTTCCAAAGTGACTATAAACTCTTTTAGCTAGTCCTCTTGTTCTACCTGAAGTAAAATCCAAGTTTACATTCTGAATTACTAGGGGAAAGTTTCTATTAAAGAAAGTATAATAAGAATATTTTTTACCATACTCTCTTGTAGGATCAAAATGTTCTAATGCCCTAATGCCCAGGCGCCTCACATGGGTTACATCATTAAAATTATTAGTTGAACTAAAATGAGGATATCTAACAAGAATAAGAGCATTGGGTTTTGCTACCCTATGAGCTTCACTTAATAACCAAGAAACATTATCCACATGCTCAAGTATATCTTGCATCCAAATTCTATCGAAATAATTATCCGGAAAAGGTAAAAGTTTACCAAGTGCTATTTCAAAGACTACGTCTGGATTTATTCCAGGATTCATATCTAATCCTACTGCTCCAGGGTGTTTTTCTTTTCCACAACCAATATCTAATTCCGCCATACCATACAAAACACCAAAATCTCCCAGAAGGTTAAAAATTCAAATAGAAAACAGTTTATAAACCTTTTATTCCCTATTTCCAACTAACTTCTATATCATCGGTTCTTTCTCTAGGCTTAATATCTAAATTCTTAACATCTTCAAGTTTGGTATAAACTCTGCGCTTGAACATAATCTCGCCAAGAAAAGCTATCATTCCCGCGTTATCCACAAGGAATTGATTTTCAGGAACAAAAAATACACAACCGCGCTCTTCGCACATAATTCTAGCCATTTCTTGAAGTCTTTTATTACATCCAACTCCCCCACCAATTAATAACTCTGTTTTTCCAGTATGAGCTAGGGCCCTCTCCGATGCTTCTATAAGCATTGGAAAAATAGTTTCTTGCATACTATAGCTCAAGTCTTCTATTTTATATTTTCCAGAATCTAAAAGCTGTTTTAATTTTGTTTGAGCTCCTGAAAAAGCAACATCCATGCCTTTTATTGAATAAGGTAACTCGATTAAATTTTTTTTAACTTCTTCTGAGGCTTGTTCAGCAAGAGCAGCTATTTTCGGACCGCCTGGAAAACCTATTCCAGCATGTCGAGCAAAAGTATCAATAAAATTTCCAACACCTAAATCAAGAGTTTCTCCGAAAACTCTATACTTGCCAGCAGCATAAGCAATTATTTGAGTATTAGCTCCAGAAGCATAAAGAAGTACAGGATCCTTAGCTCCTGTTAATCTTCCTATCTCTAGATGAGCAACACAATGATTCACAGGAACAACAGGCAACCCAAGCCTCGAGGAAAGTTCTTTAGTAAAATTTAAACCAAAAAGCAAGCAAGGCGCAATTCCGGGACCTTGTGAAAAAGCAATTACTTCAATCTCATTTTCGCGAATGCAAGCTTTCTCAAGCGCCTGAGCAAGTAACCGCGGAGCAACTTCTCGATGATGTTTAGCCGAGTCAAGTGGCACAATTCCGCCCTTCTCTGTGGTATACATGTCTCGCACATTACTCAAAACTCTGCCATCTTTAACAATAGCAATTCCAAAAGTGTGCGCTGTACTTTCAATTCCTAAAACAACTACCATAAAAACTACAAGAAAACAGCCTATAAAAATTTAATTAAACAAGAATAATAGAAAAATAGCATAATAATCATAAAAAGTAAAAAAAGAATTAGAAAAATTTATAAAATAAAATTAAAAAATAAGGAAAAAAGAATTTTTATCTTTTTTTCTTTTTTCCGCCTCTAGCCATCTTAGCTTCACAAACGTTTCCTTTTCCGTCAACGTAGTAAAGGTATCCTGGCTTGCGTTTTACAACATTTCTAGCAATAACACTTCCCATTTTTTTACCTCCTTTTAATGATTTTTATAATATAATACCATTTAAAGAGTATTTAAATGTTTCTTACCCGACGGGACTACCTTTAAATTACAACTTAACCAAGCGGAATCTCGAGGAGAAAATTGAATTTCTTACTACAGTTAACAGCAGATTTCCAGGGTGAGACAATTTTAGCTTCGATAAACTCGAGTTTCCCATTTTTTTCTAAAAACCAAGCAGCAATAAACTTTCTACAAAAAAAGCTATGAATTGCATGAAATCCTGGCTTAGAAAAAACAAAAAGAAGCGGAGTTTTATACCCACGAGGCCTAAACATCAATCCTCTTGCTTTAGAAAATACATTTGAGCATACATTATATTCTGATATTGAATATTTCTTGCGATTAAAACCAAAAGCTATTTTTCTTTTTTTGTTCATGTTTTTTTATTTCCTCCTGAACATGATTAGTTCCTGAGCGAGAATTGTTTTTCTTTAACTCTATATATTTGCGATAAATTTTTTCTACATTTCTTTCATGCACAAAATCATGGTGCTTAAATCCCCCTCCAAAACTAAGAGGAATATGCAAGAGTTCATGAATAAGAACTTTATCTTGCTCTTCGCGACTCATTCTATCGAATTTTTCACTAATAACTTCAATTATATAAACAGCTTTTGTTCCCAAAGCAAGTTGCCATATCTTTGAGAGGGCGTGACATCGAGCAATTGTGCCTCTAGAGCCAGTGCCAATGCTCCTAACAGCATGTATTCCTGAAAGTCTAATATGATCCATACCCAAGGTACTCGAGATATCAAAAAGTCTTTCAATAATATCATGCGCTATTTCATATTTTATACCCATTTTTTAATAAACGCTTTCAATAATCTTATCTTTGCTAGTTAAGCCAGAGGTGATTTTAAGTTTTGTGCTTGGAACCCCAATATGCTTAGCAAATAATTTAAGCAGTTCTATATTAGCTTCATTATTCTCTGGCCGGGATTTTAAATGTATCAAATACCTATGATCTCCAAACTCTTCTATTGATTGTTCAATACTTGATGTTTTAACTCTAATAAAAAATTTCATTTTTCTCCTTTTATTTTTATCTTGTCGCTATCTCAAGCGCATCGCGATGTTGCAAAACATGATCCTTTCCTAGGGCTTTACCTGTTCTAGCATCAATCGCCTTAACAAAATTCTTTCCAATATCACTATGTAAACTAAAAGCAAAGTCAAGTGCAGTAGATCCAGAAGGAAGTAAAAAACAATCCGGAAGTATATTTCCTTTTGAATCTGCAAGTTTATGCGCACCAGCAGGAAAAATAGCAATATATTTTAATAAATCAAACACAGCATGATTCAATACTGCCTGAACTCCTGTTCCTTCTTTGAATTGTGCGAGAACATTTTTCTTAATTGCTTCAAGTGCTTCTAATTGCTTTGGTAAGAGTTCTTTTTTTAATTTAAAATCACACTCGCCAGGCACATACTCTATAAGTCCTGCTTTAGCAGCCTGGCGAAGAGCAAGCTCAGAATCAGCAGAACAAGGCACCACAAGATATTCTGGAAATTCTTTAGCAAGCCTTTCTGCATTAGTTTTTCCAAAGCTAGTATCACATTTGTTAGCTGCAATTATCATAGGCTTACTCATTATTCTTAAACCTCTTGCAAAAATCTCAAGCTCGTTATCAGTCCAAGCATCAGGCTTATCTGCATTCAATTTATTTTTTAGTAAAACTCGTTTAACTAAATCTTCATCAATTTTTAATCCGGAAAACTGTTTAGCAACTTCTTTTGCAAATTGTGCATCTTTAACTGTCGAGATTGTTCTGGCAAAAACCCTCCAAACTTTTTTTAATATACCCAAATACCACAAATCAAGTTCGCGTTCAATAAACTTAATGTCTTCAATAGGATCATGACTTCCAGGTTCTGCTGGCTTTCCTTCTATTGTTGTTCCTCCGCTTGCATCAACAACATGAATAAAGCAATCTGCTTGGCTTAAATCGCTTAAAAATTGATTTCCTAAACCTTTTCCCTCACTAGCTCCGGGAACAAGTCCAGCAACATCCATCAAATCAACAGGAACAAACCTAATATGATTTATGCAGAATCCTGTTCGAGGCATGCATTGAACTTTAAACTCTGAATCAATACAAGGAATTTTTACATAAGCCACTCCATGATTAGGCTTAATAGTAGCAAAAGGATAATTAGCAATTAAAACTTCAGCTAAAGTTGCAGCCTTATAAAAGGTGCTTTTACCAACATTAGCTTTTCCAATAATTCCTATTAACATAAAAATCCAAGAGAATAAAGGTTTAATAATTTATGCAATTAAGTTAATTGCTCCTTCTTGTTTCAATCTTGCCCCAAATATCTTCAACTTGTTTCTTGGCACTTTCCAAATCCTTATCATTTATAATCACAAAATCAGCCATATCAAGAAGCTTTTGTGTTTGCTGGCCAAAGGGATTACTTTTATCGTTTAAATCCCTTTCATTCATTTTAACAAAATCTTCCCAAATAACAGGGTCAGAAGGCTTTGCTCTTTCAACAGCTCTCTTAAATCTAATCTCAAGAGGAGCATCAACCCCAATTAAAATAAAATCTTCTCCAAGCTCTTCGCGCAAGAACAAGGCCTCCCCATCATTTCTTAAACTATCAAACATATAGTTCTTACTCAAATCTTCAGAAGCTTTTTCAAGCATAATTTTCATAATCGCACCAACCCCAAACTTTGCTCGCCGTTCATCAGCCCAGTCCTGCATGTTTTTTCGCGATAACTCCAAACCTAGTTTTTTAAGCTCTTCCACAATTATCTGTCGAGTTTCAAAATAAATAAACCCTTTTTCTCTAAAAAAACTCGTCAATGTTTCTTTTCCAGCTGCAACAGAACCACACACACCAATTATCATTTTAATCATATCAAAACCATTTCAGTTCTTTAAAAATCTATGTAACCTTTCCGAGTCGTAAAAATTAAAAATTAAATTTTAATTTCTGGAGAAAAGTCTAATTGATATTCGGGAATTCCCAAAGCAACACCATACTTCTGAACTTTTTTGTATTCTTCTTTTTTTACCCTGTTAATTTTAAAAACCTTATTTCTAAAAATAATGAAATGCCACTTAGAATTTTTAAAATCAGCATACCACTCATGCTTACTTTCGAGAGCATTAGAAATTAATTTTGCGACTTCTGGAGCATCTTTATCAAGAACAGATATTGTATGCATAGTCCATTTATCAAGCCAAGGAGTTTTATGTTCAAAAGTAACTTTTTCAACCTCTGTTTTAACGATATTAATTTTTTTCAGAATACTATTATCGCTTAAACTTTCTTCAATAATAATTCCTTTGTAAACCATCTTTATTTGCATGAGCCCACCAAGATTTGAACTTGGGACCCCCGCCTTTCTTAGCAACAACCGCCAGCGGGTTTTTGCAATTCCCGCAACCGGATGCTTGAAAATAAACTTCTAGCGAAGTCTACACTTATAAGAGCGGTGCTCTAACCGGGCTGAGCTATGGGCTCATACATAAAAATACGAGTTAGAGAGTTTTTAAATATTCTTCTATGTCTAAGATAGGGGCAAAGCTACTTCTTACATAAAACAAGGATATAACTTTTATCTTTCGAAACGAGGGGTTGTACAAAACTAAAGTAAAGATTAAGCCACCCTAAAAGAGCATCTTGACTATACTTATAAGAATAAGCTACTATTATTTTATCGCCTTGCTTAAATTCAATCTTTCTTCCACTAGATTCAATAGTTCTTGCATTCTTAATAGTGTAAAACATTTCTATTCTTTGCCCTCTGAATCTGGAGCTATAACTTACTTCTTTTTTATCAAATCCAAGTTGGTTAATCGTTTTAAATAATAAATCGTCAATATACTTGGCAGCATTATAATATTTAACTACAACAGAAGGATTTACTTCTGTAACCTTATTACCTATAACAAGGCAGTCTGAATCCCTCATAGCCCCCCTTATTTCATCTAAAAGTTCATGCAATTCTGAATTCTCAATTGTTCCTCCAAGAAGTAGGAATAAATTTGTTGTGAAATTGCTTTTTCTCAACATTTCTGAAATATTCTCTATATTTTCAAAAGAAGAAACATTCCAATGAACTGGAATTTTTTTTAAATTTGAACCGGAAAAAGTATTAATTGCTTTTTCAATCATATAATGACTAATATCAATTGGACAATATCTTAATTTAGATTTGTCTTTGAATTGCTCAACTAAAACTTTTGCTTTTTTTCCGTCTCCACAACCCAAATCAATAATATTTAATTTTTTACCGGCTATCATTGGAAATATTTCCTTAAATCCAGATTGAAGCAAATCATTTTCTTTTTTTACAACAGATTGCTGAAATTTGTCTTTTTTTTCTAAATCTAAAAAAGCTTGTGCTTGTTCTGGAGTAAGATACCAAAACTTAGAATCTGCGATATTGTAAACTTTATTCTTGCCTTCAAGAGAGTGTGGTCTTCTAAGAAGTTCTTTGAAAATTAAATCATTTATCTTGAAGTTTTTTCCAGCGGCTTTATTCATAGGTGATTTAGCCATACTTATAACATAAAAAGAGGTTTTATAAGTCTTTTCCAATTTTTGTTTAACTCTAGGGTAAAGAAATCAATAGCAAACTTACCGAAAACCAAAGCTTTTAAAAGCCAAAAACCACAAATAATTAAGTCAAATAATAAAAAGTTTGATACCTGCTCCTGTCGTCCAGAGGCCAAGGACACAGCCCTTTCAAGGCTGGAACCCGGGTTCGAATCCCGGCAGGAGCATTTTACCATCGTAGATGGTAAATATGCTACAATTCTCTATAAACTAATTTACAATCGGGATTCGAACACGGAGGGTGAGAATCCCGGCAGGAGCATTCTATTCAATTATGTTGTAATTAGACAGTAGTTACAAATACAAAGGTTTAAATAGTTCTTAATACATATATAAGTAGAATAGGAGGAAAAAATGAGATACTTACCAGAAACAACAGCATCAATGGGCGGCTATATGCTTGCTAAAAATGGAAATCTTACAGATGTACTCTTAACAGGGGGAGTATATTTCATAAACCGAATGCTTGGTTTTTCTAAAGCAAGTTCTGCATTAACAAGCTTAGGTTTAATGTGCGCTGGCGAATTAGCACAAAAATTTGGCATCTTGCCGGGCACTTATGATCCAAAAGATTTTGCTGCTGCCGCAATAGGAACAGGACTAGCCTTGGTAATTGATTTGGTATCTTCAAAAATAAATCGAGATAAAAACGATGGTTTAATTGAAGCATTAGATTAATATATAAAAATTTTCAGATTTTTCAGGGATTGTAAAATTATCTTTTCAAAATCTACATTATCTCTGTTAATAATCCAGCAGATTTAACGCCCTTCTCATCGGGTTTAGGAAGAACATAAGCTTCAAGTCCTTCTGGATGAGGTAATTTTGCCCGAGGATCTATTCCAGCAAGTTGATAAATACTACCAAGTAAATCAACAGGATAAACAGGACGTTCTAAAACTTCTTCTCCTCTTTCGTTCGAAGCACCAACAATTTGTCCTCCTTTAAATCCACCACCAGCAAGAAGAACAGAAAAAACATTTCCATAATGATTTCTTCCACCATTCCATGGCGGTTGCCAATCCACCTTAGGGGTTCTTCCAAATTCCCCACAGCACCAAACAATTGTGCTCTCTAATAAACCCCGACTATTCAAATCTTCAAGAAGAGTAGCAAGTCCTTGATCTAATTGGGGCACTTGTCTCTTCATTGTAGCGAAATGACTACTATGAGTATCCCACCCGCCAGGATAATTAATACAAACAAAAGGAACTCCTGCTTCCACAAGTCTTCGAGCAGCCAAACAATCTTGCCCAAAAGTAAATCTACCATATTTATCTCGCAACTCTGGTTTTTCTTGAGATAAATCAAAAACTTCTTTACCTTTTCCCAAAATTAAATCATAAGCTGCATTCTCGCAAGCCCAAGCTTCCTTAATAACCGGACTAGAAGCATAAGCATGACGCATGGTATTCATATTTCCTAATAATTCTCGTCTAGATAATTGCCTAGCATCCGAAATTCCTCGAGCAACAACACCCTCAACTTCAAATCGGGTTGCATTAGGATCTCCGCCTGTTGCAAAAGGTTTATACTTTGGACCTAAAAATCCTGCTTCTGAAAATCTTCCTTGAGGTTGAGTTAAAACAATATAAGGTGGAATTAAACCCTTGTAGTCCTTTCCTTTAAATAAAGCAAAAATTGCACCAATAGAAGGATAAGCAAGTCTTTCTCCTGGCTGATGTCCTGTTTGCATTAAATAAGCAGCGGTTTCATGCCCATTATTTCTATGAGTCATACTTCTTATTAATGAAAACTTATCTGCTTGCTTAGCAAGATTAGGGAACAAAGCTCCGAGTTTTATTTCAGGAACATTTGTGGGAATTTCTTGGCTAAACTCACCAGTATAATCATAACCTGCTTTAATTTTAGGATCCCATGTATCTGTATGAGACATTCCACCCCATAAAAAGACTTGAATTATAGATTTAGCTTTAGCAGGAGGAGGATTATCTGCTCTGCCTAATGAAGTCCCAAGCGCGGCTAAAGCACTTGCCTTAATAAAATCTCGTCTATCCATTTTAGAGTATTATAAATTAATATACAAGGATATTATTTAAATTCTTATTATAACACAGAAGTTACAACAAAACCATATATTTTTAAACCCAAAGATACATGAAAAAGCATCCAAGGGAAAGAGTTCTGTTAAAATCCAAAATGAAACATAGAAGAAAAAAATGTGGAGGACATGCATTCACTAAGACAGAAAAGGACGAAGGTAGAAGACCAAGGATTATGCCTTATCAACCCGGTAAAGATCAACTGGGAAGATTTATTGATTTCTGCGATTATCCCTTTCATAGGGGATTATTACCTCGTGCTGTAGTGCCGATGTGTTTGGAGAGAGAATGTCCACATTATAAAAGAATTTATCTTAATCTGGGAACAACCGAGACTTGTCAATGCCCTTACCCAAAAGACGCACCCGCAGGGGCTGTAAGCTCACGAGACACAAGTGATTAGTTTATAACCTCAATTTTTCTTTAATAATGGGAGTAATAACTCAATTATCAAAATGGACGAAAGAAATCAAAAACCGAACCTAAAACAAATTTTGCAAGCCCTGCCCATAATCTCTGAGCAAGAATTAAGAGCAGGTTCAAAAAGATTTCCAGCCATTCATGTAGCAATTGTTACTGTAAATTATCCTTTAACTGGATTAGAAGTAAAAACCGGACTGGTCTTTGGCACAAATGAAAATAGAACAGCCCTATATTTATCTCGCGATGGTTTAGGCGAGGAAGCAAATTTTTGTAATCTGGGTGAACCCTTTATTGAAACTCATTACATAAAAAAATATGAAATATTAAAAGAATTCAAGCTATTAAAAATAAAATGAAAAAACAAAAATCACCAACCAAAAATAAAAATAATAAACAGAATAACTCCTGTTTCAAAATTCTAGCAAAAGATAAGCAAACAAAAGCCCGAACAGGAATTATAAAAACAAAGTCCGGAAATATTGAAACTCCTTTTTTTATGCCTGTTGCAACAAAAACAGCAGTAAAACATATTTCAAGCTTAGAATTAAAGGAAATGAATTGCAATGCCGTTATATCTAATACTTTTAT
This sequence comes from Candidatus Pacearchaeota archaeon, assembly GCA_016867035.1. Lineage (GTDB taxonomy): Archaea > Nanobdellota > Nanobdellia > Pacearchaeales > GW2011-AR1 > CAIPOI01. The sequence goes on along the minus strand of VGKO01000006.1, from coordinate 17,106 downwards.
TCTTCATCTTCGTCCAGGAGAAAGTTTTATTAAACAACTTGGGGGAATAAAAAAATTCATGAACTTTAAAGGAATAAATGTAACTGATTCTGGAGGTTTTCAAATGTATTCTCCAAGCCTATATATAAAAAGCGATGAAAGAGGAGTTTACTTCAAAGACCCTTTTGAAAATAAAACAATTTTTATAACTCCTGAAAAAGATATGCAAATCCAAATTGACTTGGATTCAGATATTGCCATGTGCTTAGATACCATGCCCTTAATGGAACATTCAAAGTCTCAAGTTAAATTAGCAATAGAAAGAACAACCCAATGGGCAGAAAGATGTAAAAAAGAACACGATTTATTACAAAAATCTAAAACCAAGAATAAAAAGCAATTATTGTGGGGAATTATTCAAGGAGGAATTCACGAGGATTTAAGAAAGCAATCTTCTAATGACTTAGTAAAATTAAATTTTGATGGCTACTCTATTGGCGGATTGGCGCTTGGCGAGTCTATTGAACAAGAAATGAAAATGGTGGAGACTTGTAAAAAAATTATTCCGGAGAATAAGCCAGTTTATTTAATGGGCGCAGGAAATCCCATCGAGTTATTACAAGCTATTTCAAGAGGAGTAGACATGTTTGACTCAAGATTCCCAACTCAAAATGCAAGGCACGCAACAATTCTAACAAGCCAAGGTAAACTAAGGTTAGACCGCAAGATTTACGAAAAAGACTCAAGCCCTTTAGATAAAAACTGTAAGTGCAAAGTTTGTAAAAACTTTTCTAGAGCTTATATAAGATATCAATTAAAACAACAAGAAGCAGTAGGAATGTACTTAGCAACCTATCATAATTTATTTTATCTTCAAGATTTAATGCTCCAAGCCAGAAAAGCAATAAAACAAAGAAAATTTAAGCAACTATTAGATAAAGTAAAGAAAACCTACGAAAAAGCAGATAGAAATGTTAAGGTAAAATAGAAAAATTATTCTGAATATGATTTGAATACCTGATAAGCCAGATAAACTCCAATAGTGCCCAAGATTACAATCACTCCTATTAATGCACCTTCTAGGGGACTTATATAGTTTTTTCGGGGTAGCGGAAGAAGAGGCATAGGAACATATTTTCTTTGTCCGGCTCTCGGGTTTTGCCCAGGATTAGGTCTTGGGGGTAATCTGCTCTTGCTGCCAGTATATCTTAAACTATTAGAGAATCTTACCACTGCATCTTCTCTTGAAAAAGGATTACCTGGGATTTGCATGTTTAACAAAAGAAAAAAAGATATTTATACTTATGTAAGCTCGTACGTCCACAAACCAAAGATTTTTAAACCATGTGGACGTACAAAAAATATGGCATATACAGAAATAAAAGAAAGGAATAACAAAAAATATTACTATCGAGTCCTGTCTATAAGAGAAAAAAACAGAGTCAACAAAAAAAGAATCTACTTAGGAACAGATTTACTAAACTCAGACTTAAAAGACAAAGAAATTGAAGCAGATTCGCAGCTATTACATACAAATAAAATTAATAAATCAAAAAAATCAAATCAAAACTTAAAAAATAATGAGAGAATAGCCAAGAAGAATATTTTAAGAAAATCTCAAGAAGTAAAAGGACAAATTATTGAAGGATATAATTTTGATAAACCACTAGACTACGAGCAATTAATAAAAAATTATGCTACAACAGGCTTTCAGGCTTCTCATTTTGCGCGAGCAATTGAGATAACTAACAATATGATAAAAAATCAGGCATTTATTTTCTTAGGTTATACTTCGAATATGATTAGTTCTGGATTACGAGATATAATTAGATTTTTAGTTCAAAATAAAAAAGTTAATGTCTGCGTTACAACAACAGGAGGAATTGAAGAAGATATAATAAAGTGCTTAGGTAATTTTAGATTAGGCGATTTCCGAGCTAATGGCGCAGAATTAAGAAAAAAAGGAATTAATAGAATAGGAAATATCTTTGCCCCAAATCAAAGATATATTGAATTTGAAGAGTTCTTTCAACCGATATTAGAATATTTTTATCAAGAACAAAAAAGAACAGGCAGAATTATAACCCCTTTAGATATTATTTGGAAGCTAGGAGAAAAAATAAATAATTCTAAATCAATATATTATTGGGCTTGGAAAAACAAAATCCCCGTTTACTGTCCTTCTATACTAGATGGAGCTTTAGGCGATAATATTTATTTTTTTAAATTTAAACATCCGGACTTTAAAATAGACATAACCGAGGATGTCGTATGGTTTAATAACACAACAATTGGATTAAAAAAATCAGGAGCAATTATTCTTGGTTCTGGAATAATAAAACATGCAATACTAAATGCAAATATGCTAAGGAATGGGTTAGATTATGCGGTTTACATTAACAATGCTCAAGAATTTGATGGAAGCGATGCAGGAGCTTTGCCTGAAGAAGCAATTAGTTGGGGTAAAATTCTACCTAATTCTGAAAACATCAAAGTTTTCGGTGATGCTACTCTTTTGTTTCCATTATTGGTTGCGAGTAGTTTTGCTAAGAAACGAGGCGAAGTTTAGAGTATAACTTAGAATTTTATCTTCTCAAATTCCTTTTTTCCCACTCTTGCATATAATCTTCGGGTAGCTCAAGTTTTCTTTCAAAAATTATAGAATTATTTCTTTCTCTCTTCTGTTTTTTCAATCTTAAATAAATCCCATACAAAAGCCCTATTACAATTCCCGATAAATGAGCTATATGCCCAGTAGTGGGATCTCCAAGTCCAAACACACCCATTACCGAGCCAATAACCCAGATAATAGCCAAAACAAACATAGGCATAGGTAAATTAAAAGCCCAGACAGTCATCATTGGTTTAAGTACAGCCATACAACCAATTAAAGCCATAATTGCTCCTGAAGCCCCTAAAGAGCTAGGGTAAAACATAAAACTAACAAGATTAGCAAAAATTCCTACAACAAGATATAATATCAAAAAGCGTTTGCTTCCAATCAAACTTTCAAGCATAAATCCAAATAAAATTAAGGCAAAAAGGTTGTAAACCAAGTGTGCAACCCCGCCATGCAAGAATATGGCACTCACAAATTGCCATGGACTTTCTAGGGCGCTTGAGGTTAAATAAAAAGTCTCTGTGAATCCAGGAACAACAAGTTGCAATACAAATACAACCACAAGTATAAGTGCTATCCAAAATGTAAAGTATCGATTTTTAGCCATAAATTTAATAGAGAATTAGAGCTTAAATAATTAGTGATTAAATGCTCGAGTTCTTTTTAGTATGTAAATCTAAAAAAAGATTACGGTGTTTTATTTTTCAGAAGTATTCTCATTCAATTCTTCTCCAATATTCTCGGTTCCTTCAATTAAGTCATCAATAGGATTTTCAAAATCTTTGTTAATCTTTTTAACATGTTCTTCTTTTTCGCTCTCTTGTAGACTTTCCAATTCCTTATCAATATCTTCTATTACTTGACTTTTAGCATCTTCAATTAAGTCTGGATTGGGCATATCCCCTATTCCACTATCAAAATTTCCTTCAATTAAATCCTTATCAAAATCCGGGTGAGTTTTCTTAAAAACCTCAAGCAAATAAAGATAAATTTCTGAATAATGGTTTTCCTGTTCTATCCATAATTTATTAGTATTGCTCAAGTGAAGCATGGGCAAGAAACAAGCAATCTTCTCTTCTTTACTTGGAGTAAAATGTGAATAAGCAAGCCTAGTCTCCCCTTTTTTATTTTTAAAAGTTGTTAAAACTTTAGCATAAAAGTTCTTTATTCTATCTTTAATATTAATTCTTCTAAACTTTGGAATATCAACATAACTTAATCTCTCGGCTTGCTTTTTTTCTATTTCTTTTTGAATTCTTCTTCCTTCTGTTTTAATAGCAACATCCAGAGCAGTAATAAGCTCCTGTAATGTAACTTTCTTAAATCTGGGCATAGGAGTTTTCGGCGAAAGATAAGGAATCAAATCCTCATCAATTTCAATCCTCTCAAGAATTTTTTCTATTTTTTCTTCTTTCTTAAATAAAATATTGTCAATCTCACGAATATATTTAGTAAGCAATAAATCTGACTTAATTCTTAGCAAAAGTGCGGCTGCCAATAATACCTTACTAGAAACAAAAAAATCTGCTTCTTGCATTTCGTGGATTTTTCTAAGATAACCCTTACATAAGTTACTCAAATCAATATTCCACGGGTCAAGTTGTTCACTATTAATCAAATCATAAATAATAGTCTGCCAACTAGGGTCGTCATTGTTTATAATACTATAAACCTGAATTTGTTGAGGATGTTCTCCAAGAGTTTCGGGCATTTTGCTAGAATTATTTTCCCCGACCTTGGCTTCTTTTTTTACCTCTTCTTCCATATTAAACCCTTATAGATTACTAATTTCCTTGTTTATAAAATCTATGATACAAGTTAGATATTTATCTTTATTGTCACTTTCTAATTACAACACACCAAAAGCTTTAAAAACTAATTAAGACTATAGTAATTATCACCTCTTTTTCCCGAGAAGAGGCAACAGGTGTACTAATTTTTACATCTCGCGCCTCTTCTTAGGGTTTATATTTCTCGGCGCGAGCTGTTATCAAGCACAATAAATAGAATTAATCAGAACCAAACCTCAAAGAGGGAATTTTTAGAAGATAATCATCGCTGGCTTTTCTTAGATCATCCAATTGTTTTTTCATTAAATCAAGTTCTTTTTGAGTAAGTTTTCCAGAAGCACCATAAGCTTCAACTCTATCTTCAACCAGTTTAATAAAATTTACAACACTAGAATAAGCTCTTTTATCCTCTGAAGAGTTATCTTGTATAAGTTGTGTTAATACGGAAATTTCATGGCTAAGAGAAGCGATAGAGTTTCCATCTTTTTGAAGTACTTCTGCATGTTTATCAATTCTTCCAACCAAAGAAGCCACGGATTCTTGAATTCTCGAAGTTAAATTAGAATGACTCAAATCGATTCTTTCATTAACTCTCCTTTCCAAATCTACATCTCGGGTATGGTTTTCAGATTCCAATTCGCAAGCAGTTTCATCAACATAATTTTTAGTATCTCTTTCAGAAGCATCTACTTGCGCAGTTAAATTAGAAATAGTTTGAGCCTGAGCATATTGATTAGATGCAAGTTCGCCAAACTTTAAATTTAAATCTAGATAAGCTTCTTGTAGAACTGCAATTTCTTTTGTTCTTGCTTCGAGAGCAACCACTTGTCCAGAAATTCCTTCTGTTCGCATTCTTTGTGCTTTGAAATAATTCCAAACTTGGTTGCCAAAAATACTTGCGACTATTATTGCAGGAATTCCAATAAGGGTAAAAAGAGTGCTTCTCACTGCTCTTTTCTTCATAATTCTTTCTTCTTCAGTTTTTATTCTTTCAGTAACATAACCCTCAAATCTTTCAACAACTACCTCTCTTAATTCATCAAAATATCGAGTAACCTCCCCCCGACTCCTCAAACCCAGAGCGGCCAAAGAACCAACTACTTCTGCACTTAATTCAATACCCCTAGCAGTATCCATTATACCCTTGAGTATGGTTTCTCCAAGCTCCCTATTAGGCATTTGAATTGGTTTGGAGCTATAACCTGGTCCTTTTGGGGCTCTTTCGAGCCTAATTACTCTTGAGGTTAAATCTGAAATCTTGTGATTAATTGTATCAATAAGTTGCCTTCTAAGAGCCTCATCAAGTTTAGCCGCTTCTAAAACCGAACGAATAATAGCTTCTTGAGCAGCTTCTCTAGAATCTCGGGGTCTAACAGAGTTAAAGATACCATCAAGTTCTTTTCTTAATTTCTCATATTCTTCTACATCACTAGAGCTAGGAGGCATATAAAAACAAAGAGAATTCTGCTTTTAAGCTTTATTGAGAATCAAAATATAACCTAAAACTAAGTAAACTAAATCACGAATCAGAATAGAAAAATTACTTTTTTCCCTTTACTACTGGCTTTGCTTTCTCTAGAACAGGAGCAGGTTTGCCTGAAAATTCAGTATAATGACATTTTCCACAATAAGCCCTATCTTTAGCTACCATTAAAAAAACACCAGGCCCACATCTCGGACAGCTTCTTGCTCTTTTAACACTATCGCCCGAGATTGTATAAAATTTATACTTTTTACTAGTCGGTTTGTTTATTTTCTTTCGTTTAGATTTATTTTTTACCATTTTATTATTGTGCAGGTGTTGCTACCTTTTTAACCTTTATCATTCTAGCTTGAGCTTTATCTTTTAATTCTTTTGATTCATAAATACTAGCAACAATCAAAAATTCCTTACTACCAAAAGCCCCTTTAATATTCTCGACAAGAACCTGCTCTTCGTTAGCCTTAAAATGTTCGGCTACTTTTTTAACCATTTCATCAAAACTAGGGTTTTTATCAGATTCCAAAATAAATTCTACTTCTCTGCGTTTAGCTAGTTGATTGTTAAAATCTTTTTTAATCTTCATTTTAAAATTAATCGCTTTTAATTGTATAAATTCCTTTTTCTACCAATTTTAATTCCTTGGCTATTTCAGAATTTTCAGGATTTACTATTTCAATTTTACCTTTCCAATTTTCAGTGAAACTTTGACTACCGCACTTAGGACATTTTTCTCCTTCTTCATATATGAATCTGCACTTTTTACATGCTTTTGCTTTTTTTGCCATATGAATTTAAAATTATTTTTTTCCTCCTTTTTTTCCCTTAGATTCTTTATCTTCCTTTCCAGCTTTTTTAGCTGCAGATTTTTCCTTTTTCTTCTCTTCTTCCACCCATTCTATTTTTCCTAATCCTGGCTGTCTCATGGTTAATCCTATCTTCGGACTATCTGCTTTATAAGATATTGCAACAATTCTTGCTAAGCAATTATCTCCTTTCTTTAATACTCTTTTACTAGATTTTCCAGTAAGAACATTACTTGAAGAAAAACTCACAAAATCTTCCATTGTCTGGCTTATATGGATCATTCCTTGCATTGCACCCATACTAAGGAATGCACCGAAATTTGTTATTTCTGCAATTGTTCCGTAAACTAATTCATTAATTTCAGGTTTCCAAACTAACAATTTAAAATCAGAATTATAATAAGCTGCTCCATCTCCAGGGATAATTATTCCCTCTCCAACTTTAGAAACGCTAATAACTCCTATTACTTCGCCTATTTCCTCGTCGTGATAAACTTCATAAAGACTTTGTAATTGTTCTTCTACAGCTGTTTTAGTATCTAAACCGAACAACCTTGGCTCTACTCTTACATAATCCTCTACATCAATAACATAGAACATAAAATTAACACAAAAACAGGATTTATAAAGCTTACCCCTAGCCAAAACTAAGTTTCCCTTTATAGTTCAAAACAATGCTTTTTTCAACTTTTTTCTTTAGAACCCTATCTAGAGTAGCCACAATATTTCCCTTACTAATTTTTACAATACCCTGGTCTGCGTTTTTTCCTGTTGTTTCGATTTGTTTTATCTTGTTATGTTTGAGCAAATGCAAAGCCAATAGTGCAGCGCTTCTATCTGATAGTTTTTTAGCTTTGGAAGCCAGCATCATAAGCTCTTCTACTACTTGATTTGGAACAACAAGTTCATAACCCGACGACATTAAGTTATTTATAGATTCAACGTAATCAACTTTCTTTTCGGCACAGTATACTAAAAAATTAGTATCTAATATTATTCTTTGAATTTCCTTATTCATAAAAAAAAGAGGTATTACAAACTTTTAAATATTGGCTTTTCCAAGTATATTCAAGAAAAAGAGGCATGTTAAATAAAAAAACAAAACCCGAGTGTGTACGGTGGGGAATCCGCTGGGCTATTGCAGTTATAATCACTTTAATAGCCTTTTCTATTTTAAGATTTGCTGTAGAGAAAATGGGGGGTTCTGGAATCCTCGAAGCTCTTCTTTTAATTTCCCTTATTTTACTATCTATTTTTTCAAGTCCTTTGGAATGGGTACTTGCAATTTTGCCTGGAACAAAACAAATAACAATCTTGAGTTGTAAAATAACCGGATGTGTCATGAATTTGGGGGGGATAATTACAATAGTAATAATTTGGTTTATGCTTGGGCTTTTAGTTGGAGCAATAATAGGTAATATTAAAAAAAAGATTAATCAACCTTCTTATCTCAAAACATTCAGGGTTCGATGAGATCATATAAAAATCAATAAAAGGATAGATTTTTAATATCTAATTCTATTCAAATTATATCGGGTGCATAGTCCAATGGTAGAATGGCCGCCTCCAGAGCGGCAGATGGGGGTTCGATTCCCTCTGCGCCCATTTAACATGAGCTTGGAAAAAAATCTAGGAGACTTAAAGTCAGCAGATTTAAGTTTTCTTTGGGACATATATCAAGCAGAATTACAAAACCTAGACTGGAGTTTGGGGCTAGATGATTCTGAAAAAGTTAAGGAAGATTTAGAAGATTTGATTCCAGTAGGAAAAGAAATTCTTAGAAGAAGCTATAATCAAAGACTTGAATTTTATAACGATTTAAGAAGAGACCAGCATATTGCTATTGAAAGGGAAAATTTTGAAGAAGCTGAAGATCTTAAGAGACAATTAATCCAATATGCCTCTGTTTTTTTAAGAAGATTGAGAATAGACGGGTTTAAATAAGTAAAAAGAGGCATAAGCAAACTTTATAAATTAACTAAACCTAAATTACCCATGGTAGAAAAAGAGGGAAAAAAGAAACAGATGACTTCTAGAGAGATTCAACTAGCTTTAATTGATAATTTTGTAAATATGCAAAAGGTTCTTACCAACCTATCAGTAAAATTCGATGTTCTTTCTGACAACATTTCAAGACTGTTGCAATTATTCGAAATAGCTGCGAAAAGCTTTGTTAAAAAACAAGAAGAAAATGGTTTTTCAAAAGAAGACAGGGCCCTAGTTGAAAAGCTAGATGTTTTACTTGACCAAAATAAAACAATAGCCAAGGGCTTGACATTAGTCGAAGAAAAAATACGACACAAAATATACCCAGAAGAGTCTTTATTAAAACCAAGACTAAATCTGGAAAAACAAGAACAGACTAATAGAATGCCTGTCCAAGAAAAAACAAGACCAAGACCATTGCCTAGAATTTAAAATGGCTTATCAAGATAAAACCGATATTTACGGAGATTTTCTTATAAAGTTTACAGAAGAAATTCTTTTTATAATTAAAGCTAGACAAAAACAACGCGAATTATTTATCCAAGAACAAGAAAGAGCAGCAAGAGAAATTCAAGCGGAAAAATTAAGATTGAAATTTGTAAAACCCGAACAAAAACAAGTCGAAAGGCCAATTATCATTCCAATGGCTCCAAGAATATTAAGCAAACCTTCCAAAACCCAAATTCGAGTTATACAGAAAAATATAGAACAGCCAAAAAAAATAATGAGCCCCGAGGTAATAAAAGTACAAGTGGTTACAGAAAATAAACCAAACCAATATGGAATTGAATTTGGGAGACTTACAAGCATTGTTCTTAATCCACAAGTCTCTTATATTGATTGTGCTGGACCAAATAAGGATATAACAGTAAAAACAAATAGAATTTTCAAAGCAGATATTACTCTTAGCAAAGAAGAAATCGAAGCAATAATAAAGTCTTTTTCTGAAAGAGCGAGAATTCCTCTAGTAGAAGGAATGTTAAAGGCAAGAGTAATGAATTTAGAGATGGCGGCTGTTGTTACTCTAGCCGGCTCAAGTTTTGTGCTTAAAAAATATAGGGAAATACCAAATACCCTTAATCAAATGCCAATGCCAAGACCACAAATACCCAATAATACAAAAATTCAGAAAATTAATATTAAATAATAGCAAAAAAGGAAAGGGGGTATCACCAAACCCCCCAACCTCTTTTGTTTAACTAAAATACTCTGTTTTTAAACCATTTCTGTAATCTAACCATTATATCAAGAAAAGAATTTTCGCAAACCCTATTTTGCAAACCTACTTAAATAAAATCTATATTTGAAAGAAACAAAAGCAAAATGAGTATTCAAAACCCTTAAATACGCTAGCTATTTTATATTAATATGAAAGAAGAAAGAGTAAAAATATAAAAAAAAGAAATAGAGCATTATCGCAATATTACTAAAAAAGCCCTGGAAATAGCAAAAAAAAGCATATCCAAAGGAAAAGAAAATCGGGCTCGAGAGATTGTAGAAATGGTAGAATGCTATTTAAGCGACAGTAATCATTTCGAGAAAAAAGGAGATTTGGTAAATGCTTTTGGAGCAATTTATTACGCCCATGGTTGGTTGGATTGCGGGGCAAGGCTAAAAGTATTTGAGGTTACCGACACCAGCCTTTTCACAGTATAATCGAAGGCTTTAAATATACAAAATTTCTATTATGTTTATGGAAAAGAGGGGGAAGGGCTACAGAAAGCCTATTAGTTTTGCTGATAAAAAAAAGAAATCGTTTTTACCTTTTTGGTATACTCTTCTTGCTATGTTTGTTGTTGGCTTTATATATGGATTTGCAAGTATTCGCTGTGAGTGTAGTTCAAAAATAGGCTGTCAAAACTGTTCTTATTTAGAGGCTGCTCTTTTATCTGCAATCTTTTTTGTTATTATAAGTTTAATACCTACTTTAATTGCATTCTTTATTCTTAAAAGAAAAAATAAGTTAATCTAGAATAAAATGAAGAATATTCTAGTTCTTAGTTTAGGGGGAAGCCTTATTATCCCTAGTGAAATAAATCTGGATTTTTTAAAAAATTTTAGAGAGCTAATCAACAAAAATAAAAAAAAATATAAATTTGTTATTGTCTGTGGTGGCGGAAGTGTATCCAGAAAATATATCCAAGCCCTAGCAAAAGATAACAAATCAGAATATCTTCAAAATCTTATAGGAATTTCTGTAACAAGATTAAATGCTAGATTTATGTCTTATTTCTTCAATAAAGATCCAGAAAAAGGAATTCCTCAAAGCATGAAGGACATCAAAAATCTTTTAGAAAGGAATGATATTGTTTTTTGCGGTGCTTTAAGATACTCACCCGATCAAACAAGCGATGCAACAGCCTGCAAAATTGCAGCATATCTTCATTCAGATTTTGTTAATTTAACTAATGTAAAAGGACTTTATGATAAAAATCCAAAAGAGCCAGGAGCAAAGTTTATTCCAAAAGCTACAATAGCCGAGTTCAATAAAATAGTTATGTCTATCCCAAACAAACCAGGCATGCATGCTCCTGTAGATCATGTTGCCATGAAAGTAATTAAAACAAATAAAATAAAAACCTATATTCTCGGCCCAGACCTCTCGCAATTCCAAAATCTCCTAAACAACAAAGATTTTATAGGCACGATTATTGAGTAATTTAATAAAAAATAATAAAATAATATGCAAATTCTAAAAACCCCAAGCCTTGATGAAGCTCGCAAGCAAATCCTCAAGATTAAAAAAGAAAATCCAGAGCAAAAAATAGCCTTGCTCAGCCAGGATGATGAATTTAATCGCAAGGCTCTTGAAATAAAAAAGCTAGATGCCCTAATAATAAATGAGAATCTTCAGATTAAAGATTATAGCAAGCAAAGAAACTCGGGTTTAAATGAAGTTTTATGTAATATTGCTACAAAAAATAACATTGCAATAGGAGTTCAACTAGAAAAAATAAAATCCAAGTCAGAAATAGAGCAAGCCCGAGCTTTAGCAAGACTAAAACAAAATCTTATGCTAGCCAGAAAATCTCAAACAAAACTTTTCCTAGCCAGAGAAGACCAAGAAAATAATAAGAGTAATAACCTCTATCTTTCTGCGCTCTTAGCTCTTGGCGCAAGTACAAAACAAGCCAAAGACATAATTAATTTTAGTTTTAACTAGTTAGTTAATTTACACTAAACAACATTTTTAAACATCAAACCTTTAAATAAAACATGAACAAAAACCAGGAAATCCACGAGTCTTTAAGTGCAAATGAAAGAAAAATACTCAATTACTTAAAAGAAAATGACGTAAAGTCAATTTCTAAAAAAACAAGTCTAGATGAGGTTGCTGTTTTAAGAGCTTTAGAGTACTTAAGCAACAAAGGAATAGTAAAACTAGAGATAAAAAACCTAAAAATAATAGACTTAGGTGTTAATGGAGTTTTATATAAACAAAAAGGATTACCTGAAAGAAGGCTTATTAATTTAATAGCAGAAAAAAAGACAGTAAATTTAGAAAATGCCAAAAAAGAATCAGGACTTAGCGATAATGAATTTCAAGCAGCACTTGGTGCTCTTAAGAAAAAAGCCCTATTGACCTTAGGGGAAGGAAATCTCATTTTTGAAGGAAAAAAAGAAGAAATAACCCACAAATCTTTAGAAGAAAAATTCTTAGAAATCTTACCAAAAGCTCCAGAAGAATTAGAACCTGAACAAAAATATGCTTATGAAAGTTTAAAGAATAGAAAAAATATAATTGAACTAGTGAGCGAAACTCAAGTTAATTTTGAATTAACTGAACTGGGAAGAGAAATAGTTTCAGAAGCAAAAAACCTTAAGCAAGAAGAAATGATTGAAGCAATAACTCCTGAAATAATCTCGAGTAATGCTTGGAAAAACAAAAAATTCCGACGCTACGATATCACGAGTCCTGTACCTCAAATTTCGGGAGGAAAAAGACACTTTGTTAATCAATCTATAGACTATGCAAGAAAAATATGGACAGAAATGGGTTTTAAAGAAATGATTTCAAGTCATACTCAGGTTGGTTTTTGGAATTTTGATGCGCTCTACACTGCTCAAGACCATCCGGTAAGAGAAATTCAAGATACATTCTATATAAAAGATGTAAAAGGCAAACTACCTCAAAAAGAAATAGTAAATAAAATAAAAGAATCCCATGAAAAAGGAGTAGCAGGAAGCAAAGGCTGGAGATATAATTGGAAAGAACAAGATGCTCAAAGAGTTTTATTAAGAACCCATACAACTTGCGTATCTGCCAAAACACTTAATCAAATAAAAAAATCCGAATTACCTCAGAAGTTCTTTGCGATTGGCAAATGTTTTAGAAACGAAACAGTTGATTGGAGTCATGGTTTTGAATTTAATCAAACCGAAGGCATAGTTGTTGATAAAAATGCAAATTTCCGAAATCTGCTAGGATATTTGAAACAATTCTATAAAAAGATGGGTTTTGATGATATTAAATTCATACCTTCTTATTTCCCCTATACTGAGCCAAGTGTAGAAATCTATACTTATAATAAAATTAGGGGAGTATGGGTTGAAGTAGGCGGTGCAGGAATATTCAGGCCAGAAGTAGTTGTTCCTTTATTAGGGGAGTATATTCCTGTTTTAGCTTGGGGCCCTGGTTTTGATAGAACTTTAATGGAATATTACAACATAAAAGATCTTCGAGAATTATATCAGAATAATCTCGAGCAACTAAATAAAATGAAATTCTGGATGAAATAAAATGATAGAAATAAATGATGGAATAAAAAATATGATAGAAGAAAATGCCATGGGCTTGGCAACAACAGATAAAAAAGGTAACCCCCATAATATTGCGGTTGGTTATGTAAAAGTAGTTTCAAAAGATGAAATTATTATAAGCAACAACTACATTAATGAAACAATTGAAAATATAAAACAAAATAAAAATGTTTCTTTAGTAGTTTGGCATACTAATTGGAAAAAAACTTGTATTGGTTACGAGCTTAAAGGACAAGCACAATACTTTACAGAAGGAAAATGGGTTGATTTTATAAAAAAGTTACCAATAAATCAAGGCGAACCTTGTAAAGGAGCAATATTAATAAAAATAAATAAAATTAAATCTCTAGTTGAATAAAAAATGGCAGGCGTAAAATTTTCAAGAAAAGATTTCGAGAAATATGTAAAAATAACTCCGGAAATAGAAGAAAAAATAAGTTTATTTGGAACTCATCTCGAGTCCTTAAATGAAAATGAAATAGAGCTAGAGGTAACAGCCAATCGCCCAGATTTATACTCTTTACATGGTTTTATGCGTAATTTCCTAGCTTTCCTAGGCAAGGAAACAGGCTTAAGACAATATAAAATAAATAAACCGCAGAAAGATTTTCAAGTAAAAATAGACTCAAGTGTAAAAACAATTAGACCCTATACTGCCTGTGCAATCATAAAAAATCTCAAGTTCAATGATTCTAGTATAAAGGAAATGATAGATATTCAGGAAAAGATACATAACACTCTTGGAAGAAACAGAAAAAAGATAGCAATTGGAATCTATCCTTTGGAAAAAATAACCCTTCCAATAACTTTCAAAGCCCTAAAGCCACAAGAAATAAAATTCCAGCCCCTAGAATTCGATAGAGAAGTAAATGGTTTACAAATACTTCAACAACATCCCACAGGTAGAGAATTCGCACACCTATTAGAAGGAAAAGATAAATTCCCCATTTTTATCGACGCTAAAGACAATGTTTTAAGCATGCCCCCAATAATTAATAGCCATAAAACAGGCAAGGTTTCTGAGACAACTAAAGATATTTTTATTGAATGCTCTGGTTTTGATTTTTCTATATTAAATAAAACACTAAATATCCTGGTTACAATGTTCGCAGACTTAGGCGGAGAAATTTATCAAATGAATTTATTATATGATAAGAGTAAACAGGTAACCCCCAATCTTGAGCCAGAGAAAATAAAATTAACTACAGAAAGTGTAAACAAACTTTTAGGATTAGAGCTAAAGGAACAGGAAAAAAAAAAACTTCTAGAAAAAGCAGGCTATAACTATAATCCAAAAACAAAAATAGTCGAAGTTCCTGCTTGGCGCACCGATATAATGCATGAAGTAGATATAATTGAGGATATAGCAATTGCCTATGGTTACAATAATTTTATTCCAGAGATACCACAAATCTCAACAATAGGCGAAATAAGCCCAATAAATATTTTAAAATCCAAAATAGCAGAAGTACTTGCTGGATTAAATATAACCGAAGTCTCAAGTTATCATCTTCTAACCCAAGACGATTTAAAAAAATTAGGACAAAAACCCGAAATAGAAGTCGAAGATAGTAAAAGCGAATATAAATATCTAAGACGCGATTTAATCACCATGGCTCTAAAAACCCTAGGAGATAATGTAGATAAAGAATATCCTCAAAGAACATTTGAATTAGGTGAGGCTTTCACTCGCAATGATACCGAAGAAACAGGAATAAAAGAAAAACATCTTTTATCAATAGCTATAGCAAATAAAGATGCAGGATTTACAGAAATCAAACAAACCTTAGATTACTTGATGCGAATGCTTAACAAATCCTATGAGATTCAAACAACAACCAATCAGTATCTAATTGAAGGCCGGGCAGGCAAAATAGTATTCCAAGGAAAAGAAGTGGGTTATTTCGGCGAGCTAAAGCCCGAGTTAATCAATCAAATCAAGGTAAAGATGCCGATTGTAATTCTCGAGCTCGATATTGAGCAGCTTTTGTAATTTCTAAGGAAAGTTTAATAAAAGAAAACCTTGGGTTGCTGGATTCATAAAAACCCGCCGGAGGTTTTAGCAGAAGTAAGAGAAACCTGCAAGGTTTCTGGGTTGCTGGATTCATAAAAACCAGCTGGAGGTTTTTATTAGGGAAGTTTCATAAAAGAAACCGTAGGTGTCTTTTATCCGAAATAGCTCTTATGCGCCTTTTTAGGAGCTTCTTTATTAAAACTCTTCTTCATAGAAGCATGAATTCTATGCAAATCAAAAACAATACTTTTCCAATCATCGCAAACATTTTTAATAAACTCTATTTCCTTTTTCTCGTTATACTCAATTTCTAAACCAAATGAATCAATTTCAAAATCTCCAAGTTTATCATAAATATTTTTTACAATCTCTTGCTCTTCGTTTCCAAAACCCTTAAGCATATTCATAACAAATAAAGGAGCATTACTTGGATTCAAGAAAGCTTCAAGAGTTCTTATGTGATAAGAAATTTTCTCAACAATCTGCTTTCTTATCCTTCTTACAATCAATTCATCTTCTTCCATCTCTTTAAGCTCTACTTCAAAATTTTCTTCTAAGAAATTAAAATCTGGTAGTTTATTCTCTTTAGCAATTTTTTCATATTCCAATAATATTTTCTCTTGTTCTTCTTTATCTTGTTTTTCCATTCTAGTATTGTTCTTTTACATATTAAAAAGGTTTGCTTCTATAAAAATAATCTTGCCTTTTTCTTAAGCCCCCTATAAATTAACTAAGAATTAACTACAATTAAGCCTTGCCAATATGTTTAATATCCATATTAATATCGCTTCCGATTATATTAAATCTACTATGGCCAGTCTCCATATTATGTTTAACACAAGCCACCTTATGATCAAGTTCTTCCAAACATTCTAAACATCTAAGTTCTATCATTTTTGTCATTTTATTTCCCTTTTTGTTAAAGCAAAGCCTGTGGGGAGATTTGAACTCCCGACCTCAGCCTTACCATGGCCGCACTCTACCAACTGAGCTACGCAGGCTTATAAAAATAAAAGAAAATTAGCATATATAAAACTAATGTATCACTCAAATAAGTTAAATTATACTTAATACATTAATCTAAAATAGAAGAAAAATTAAGCGTATTCTACATCCGAACGATATTGCCGGGGGTTAGATTCAGAAAAATCATTAGTGGTGCTATTAAAATTATAGTTTTTAGGAAACCAGTCCATATTAACAACTTGTCCTGTAAGAGCTTTAACATTATCCCAAGCAAGTACAAACCAAGTCCCATAAGCTTTTGCTGCCTGATATATCCCTGATGCACTTTTAATATCAATAGAATTTGAATTAACAATAGTAGTAAAAGTAACATAAGTAAAGAGTAATAAAAGGATAATCAAGATTGCAGTTATTCTATGCTTAATATGTCTAAAATGGATAAGTTTGCTAACTATAATTATTGCTAAAAGCCCTATCCCAATTAATACCCAGTTTACCATCTTTTTCTAAAAATAACAAGTAAAAGTTGTATTTAAAGATTGCTCTATTTAAAAGAATAAAAAATAGACTAAACAACGCTAGTTTCCAAAACTCGCAAGTCTGGAGATAAAAGGAAAACATGATCATCTACCGCCCTAACACTTCTATAAATTCTCTGCAAAAGCTCGCGATGAGCTTTATCTTTGTAAAAATCCCAAAAAAAG